>CAIKLP010000025.1 GCA_903828245.1 uncultured bacterium
AAACAAAAAAACCACTCTTTTCAGAGTGGTTTTTTGTGATCCCGCTGGGACTCGAACCCAGGACCCCAACATTAAAAGTGTTATGCTCTACCAGCTGAGCTACGAAATCATTCCCTTTTTCAAGGTCTGCAAATGTACAAGTTTCTGTTAAAACTGCAAATGTTAATCCTAATTATTAATCAACAATTCTTTAATCTATTTAAAATCAGCAAATTTACTTATTCAGTTTTGTCTGAAACGGCCTTTTCTTTGGTATCTCGAGCAATTACAGTAGATCTTTTAAAGTCTTTGGTATGGCTAAACAAACACCTATATGTATAATGTGTTTTGGCTAATACCGCGCCAACAGATTCGTGTAAAGCACGCATTTTAGGATTAAAATCACCCACCCAAGACAATTCAATTTCTTTGTATTGATTGGTCTTTCTAATCATCTCAATGCTCTTCATGATGAGTGCCGATTCTAAACCCGTTTTTTGATACGCAGGTTTTACGCCCATGATTACCACACGCAAGCGGTCCATCTTACCCATCATTCGGTAATAAGCAAATTTCAATTTGGCAAATAAGTTAGTTTTGCCATTCATATATTTAATAACTTGATTGACATCTGGAATGGTAATGACAAATGCGGCAGGATCGCCATCAACATAAGCAAACCAAATGAAGCGTTCGTCCATAAAGGCTTTCATTTTCTCTAAACTTTCCAAAACAGTTTGGTTGCTCATAGGGCTAAAGTTCTCGTGAAATTGCCAAGCATCATTGTAAATATTTTGAAAATCTTGAGAGTACTTATTCAAATTCGAAAGCTTCAAATGTTCGAAGCTATAGCCCGGTTTTTTGGAAACCCATTCGGCAATTTTTGCAAATCTTTCGGGCAAAGGTTTATGCGCATCCATGTGGTTCGAAATTTGTTCGAAATACATGTTGAAACCATAGTTTTCAAACAGACTTTGGTAATAGTTTGGATTATAGTTCATGCCAACTGCCGGATGCGTAAAGCCTTGCACTAATAAGCCCCAGAAATTATCGTTTTCGCCAAAGTTAATTGGGCCATCCATGGCTTCCATGCCACGAGCCTGCAACCAATTGCGAGCCGTGTCCATTAATAATTTTGCTGCGCTGGCATCGTTAATACATTCAAAGAAACCCATGCCGCCAGTAGGCTGTTCGAAGGTGTAGGCTTTTTTCTGATTGATGAATGCAGCTACGCGACCAATGATTTTATCACCATCTTTTAAGATCCATCTTGCGGCCTCGCCATGTTGATGAAAATTATTTGTAGCAGGATTAAAAATATTATTGATTTCGATATCGAGTGGACGAACATAAACCTCATCGTTTTGATAAATAATTTGCACCATGTCTAAAAATGACTGTGCTT
The DNA here is from genome assembly GCA_903828245.1 of uncultured bacterium. Lineage (GTDB taxonomy): Bacteria > Bacteroidota > Bacteroidia > Sphingobacteriales > Sphingobacteriaceae > CAIKLP01. The sequence goes on from CAIKLP010000025.1 coordinate 1,385, forward strand.
GTGTGGCTGTTGTTACGGCAATAATTTCCATCAATTTCTTTCGCTATTTTTTATCGTAAACACAAAACGAAAAAGCATATGCATGTTTTTCGTCTGCATGGTGTTCTTCTTCAGATACCAATGTCCATTCGTCCCAATTGATAGTAGGGAAGAAGGTGTCGGCATCAAATTTGTCTGCTACTTTGGTAATGTATAATCTATCTACTAATGTTAAGGATTGTTGGTAGATACTTCCACCTCCAATAATATAACAATCGGCGTTTCCAACTAATTCAATAGCGGCATTTAAAGAAGAAGTAATTTCTGCACCAGCATATTGCAAATCTTTTTGTGTGCTGATGACAATATTTCTTCTGTTGGGTAGGGCTTTGCCAATAGACTCGAAAGTTTTTCGGCCCATAATAATGGCATTACCCGATGTTACATTTTTAAAAAAACTCAAATCTTTGGGTAAATGCCATAGTAATTGATTGTCTTTACCAATGGCATTGTTTTGATCGATGGCAACAATTAAGGCTATCATTTTTTATTTAAAATTAAACAGCAACCGCTGCTTTGATGTGTGGGTGAGGATCGTAGCCTTCTATGCTAAAATCTTCGAATTGAAATGCAAAAATATCTTTAATGGCAGGATTCATTTTTAACTGTGGCAAATCTCTGCAATCTCGCGTCAATTGAAGTTTGGCTTGTTCCAAATGATTGGTATACAAATGCGCATCGCCCAAGGTATGGATAAATTCACCAACTTGTAAATCGCATACTTGCGCCACCATATGCGTAAGCAGGGCATAAGAAGCTATGTTAAAAGGCACGCCTAAAAAAATATCGGCACTGCGTTGGTATAATTGACAACTCAATTTGCCATCGGCTACATAAAATTGAAAGAAAGCATGACAAGGAGGGAGCGCCATTTGTGGAATCACGCCAACATTCCAAGCACTCACAATTAAACGGCGCGAATCGGGGTTGTTTTTAATTTGTTGAATAACTTGTGAAATTTGATCAATTGATTGACCATCTGGCGCTGGCCAAGAACGCCACTGCGAACCATAAACTGGTCCAAGGTTACCTTGTTCGTCGGCCCATTCGTTCCAAATGCTCACGCCATTGTCTTTCAGGTATTGAATATTGGTATCACCCTTTAAAAACCAGATGAGCTCATGCAAAATCGATTTAAGGTGTAGTTTTTTAGTTGTAAGCATCGGAAAACCATCGGCTAAATCGAATCGCATTTGATATCCAAATACACTCAGGGTACCGGTTCCGGTTCGATCTTCTTTGTGCGTGCCATGGTCTAAGACATGCTGCATTAATTGATGATATTGTTTCATGCTAAGGAATCTTCTCTTGCAAAGAAAATAAATGTATTTTTACCATCCTATACTTGTGGAAAAAGAAGGATGATAAACTTTCCGAACGCCAAAATAAATATTGGGCTAAATATTACCGAAAAAAGGAGCGATGGTTACCATAACATCGAAACCATTTTCTATCCAGTTCGTTTGCACGATGCCCTCGAAGTACTTCCGAGCGATCGGATAGCAATGGAAACATTTGGTTTGCCAATTCCGGGCGATGCCCAACAAAATTTATGTTTGAAAGCGCTCGATCTAATCAGAGCTGATTTCGCCATTAAACCAATCGCTATTCGATTATTGAAAAACATTCCCATGGGAGCGGGTTTGGGTGGTGGTTCGGCCGATGCCGCATTTTTCATCAAACTCCTCGATGCTTATTTCAATTTAAATATGTCAAAGGAACAGATGATAACCTATTGCAATCAATTAGGAAGCGACTGCGCTTTTTTCATTGAGAATAAGCCCATGTTTGCTTCGGGTAGGGGAAATGTGTTCGAATCGCTTCCGGTTACCTTAGAGGGGCTTAAAATCGTGCTAGTGAAGCCGGAGATTCATGTGAGCACCTCCGAGGCTTACTCTTCTGTTAAGCCGCATCAACCAAGTCAAAATTTAAAAGATTTAATCAGCTTGCCCATCGATCAATGGCAAGCGCATATTTTCAACGATTTTGAAAATGCCATTTTTCCAAAATACCCCGAGTTGTTAAAAATCAAAAATCAACTCTTAAGCATGGGCGCAAAATATGCTGCCATGAGTGGGAGCGGATCTACCCTTTATGGAATTTTTGAAGACTATCCATCGGAGCTCGAAAAATCTTTCCCAGGCACGCAAGTTTTTTGCTGCTAATCTTCGCTTAAAAAATCTCGGTCTTCTTGCGATAAATTTTGGTCACCATCTATTTGGGCAGCATCCGAATTTTCTATTGGGTTGCCTGTCGAATTTGCTTTGGATTTTGGCGCGATCAATAATCCGACAATAAGTCCGATTAAGAAAATAGCAAGAACCAAAACAAATTGGGTAATGGGGAAGGAGTACCATAAAAATTGGAGTGTCACATTTGTTTGATTTTGGATGGCAAATAATCCAAGCGCTGCACTGACTAAGATTAAAATTACTGTTTTAAGCTTCATATTGGTTTTTTCTCAAATTAACTTTATTTATTTTTTGTAAAGTGCTGATTATTAGTATTATAAATCGTTAATATTAATCGAATGCTAAAATAATTAGGAATATTTTTCATTTTATATTTATAATCACTTTTAATAGATGTTATAAATATACTGATTTATAGTTAGTTATAAATTTTAATTAAATTGATATTTTACAAATATTTTCTTCAAAATTGCCTCCATTGAGGCTCAAAATCGCTTTTTTATTTTGGCTATAATTTGCAATATAGGAAAATAATCAATGGATTTTTGAGCCTTAAAATAGGCTAAGGTTATAAAAAATCCAACTGATTTTAATTGCCCTTTTAGGTAAAATATAAGCGCATTTAATTAATTGCCCTAGCTCATTTACTGACAATTTAGCTTGTTTTAGCTCGCCCCCACCCCATCGGAGCGCATATTATTGAAAATACATAACTGGGTTTAAAGCTATTTCAGGCCTATTTTTGATTTGCTTGAAGTTTCGATTTGATCAAAGGATAGCTAAAAACAGCAAGTAAAATGAGCGCAGCACCCTGGTAAAAACCAGCCGACATGAGCTCTTTTGAGCCAAAAATAAGGTAAGCTAACACAATTCCATAGAGTGGTTCGAGGTTAGTGGTGAGCACAACCGTATAGGCACTGAGCTCTTTCATTACTGCAACTCCAAACACATAAGCAATTGCAGTACAGACAGTTCCAAGAATAATTAAGTAAAATAAATCGGAATTCGATAATTGCATCTGAAAATGTTCAGCGCCTGGATTAAGCGACATATACGCGCTCAAAAAGGCCAATCCTCCCAACATTTCGTAGAAAGAGATGCTTGCGGCTTCGATTTTTTTGACTGCTTTTTCGTTTAAAATGGTAAAAATACTCGCCATTAAAGAGGCTAATAAGCCATAAATAATGCCCAAAGTATAATTGGTTTCGAAGTGAAAAATTAAAATAATGCCAACAATAATGACCAATCCAATGATTAAATCGAGCGCTGAAGTTTTTAATTTGGTATAAAAAGGAGACAATAAACTGGTGAATAATGCACTCGAAGAAAGGCAAACTAAGGCGACAGATATGGTCGAAGTTTTAATAGAATGGTAAAAAAAGAACCAATGTAAAGCCACAATTCCTCCAATTCCGATTAATTTACCCAGGTCTTTTTGGCTTATTTTTAAAGATTTTTTGGTCCAAACATGGTAAATCAAGAGCGAAATACAAGCAATTAACATGCGATACCAGACCAATTCTAGGGCAGCAATACTAATTAATTGACCTAAAATGGCCGTAAATCCCCATATAAAAACGGTTAAATGGAGTATAATAAGGTTCTTATTTAGGTGCAATTTTCAATAAATAAAGTCCGTAAATACCAAATAATAGGTTGGGAATCCATACTGCAACCATCGGATGCAGGCCACCTTTTATGGCAAAAGTGGTGGTGAATTGCATCAATAATATATAGGCAAAACTACTACCTATGCCAATACCTAATTGTATGCCAATGCCACCTCTTACTTTTTTTGAACTCAGCGAAACGGCAATTAATATTAAGATAAAAGTGGAAATGGGCATCGCATATCGGGTGTATTTTTCAATCTCATATGCGACTAAATCTGCTGCGCCTCTTTTCTTTTCTTTTGCGATATAAGCATTTAATTCAGAGAGGGTTAAAGTCTTTATGCTATTGTCTTTTCTAGCAAAATCCTCGGGGCTCATGGCTAAAGTGGTATCTAATAATGTCCCCCTAATAATTGACTCGTTTAAGCCATTTATATAGCGAATAGAATAGTTTTGAATGCGCCAATTTTTAAGAACCGAATCCCAGCTAATTTGGTCTGCAAGCAATTTATAATGTAAATCTTTGCCTTTAAATTTTTCTAAAGAAAACAAATAACCCACATTATTGATATTGCTATAGCTCTCTAAATAGGCATAGGTACTATCGTCAAGCTGCATATGGATATTTCTTTCTTTATAAACAAACTGGTTGTTGATGTATTTATTTTCGAAATCAACCCTTATTTTATTGGCATTTGGGATGATAAAGGCATTGAATACAAAACTCACAATGGCTAAAAAAAGCGCTACAATAAAGTAGGGATACAATAACCTGCGAAAACTGATTCCACCACTCAAAATGGCTACAATTTCGGTGTTATTAGCCATTTTTGCAGTAAAAAATATAGCAGCTATAAATATTAATAATGGGCTTAACATGCCCGCATAGTAGGGAATGAAGTTGATATAATACAAGCCAATTATTTCAGAAAGCGGGGCTTTTTTGGCGATGAAATCGTCAACTTTTTCGGAATAGTCAAACACCACCGCAATGGCTAAAAATATAGCGAGCGTGAAGAAAAAGGTGCCTAAAAATTTCTTAATTAAATACCAATCGAGTGTTTGTAACTTCCATTTCATCCTTTACGAAGATAATTTTTTGGCTTCATATTAGCTAAATATATTACAAACGGGTGGCCATTTGTTTTACCATTTGTTCTTTCCAAGGCATAAAACTTCCTTCTATGATCTTTATTCTAGCTTCTTTGACCAACCATAAATAAAAATGGAGGTTATGTAAACTAGCAATTTGAGCGCCTAATAATTCTTTGGAGATAATTAAATGCCTTAAATAGGCTTTAGAATAAGTTAAATCGGCATACATACTGCTACTGGAATCAATAGGAGAAAAGTCGTTTTTCCACTTTTCATTTTTGATGTTAATAAATCCTTCGGCAGTAAATAGCATGCCATTTCGGGCATTTCGGGTTGGCATTACGCAATCAAACATGTCAATTCCTAGGGCAATACATTCTAAAATATTGATTGGTGTACCCACGCCCATTAAGTAGCGCGGTTTATCCTTGGGCAATATTTCGGTCACAATATCGGTCATTTCGTACATATCTTCGGCCGGTTCACCTACCGATAAACCACCAATTGCATTGCCTTCTCTTTCAAAACTAGCAATCACTTCTGCCGATTGTTTTCTTAAATCTTTATAAGTACTGCCTTGAATTATTGGGAATAAAGATTGTTGATAACCATATAAAGGTTCGGTTTGATCAAACTGTTGACAACATCTTTTTAACCATCGATGGGTCATTTCCATCGATTTTTTAGCGTATCGATAATCGCAAGGATAGGGCGTACATTCATCAAATGCCATGATAATATCTGCACCAATAATGCGCTGAATATCCATTACATTTTCGGGCATAAATAAATGCTTCGATCCGTCAATATGAGATTTAAAAGTAACGCCTTCTTCTTTTATTTTACGCACTCCCGATAAAGAATAGACTTGGTATCCGCCGCTATCTGTTAAAATGGGCTTATCCCAGCCATTAAATTTGTGTAATCCACCAGCTTGCTGTATGGTTTCTAAGCCAGGTCTTAAATATAAATGATAGGTATTGCCTAATATAATATCCGCTTTAATATCGTCTGCAAGTTCGCGTTGGTGAACACCTTTTACTGTTCCAGCTGTTCCAACTGGCATAAAAATAGGCGTTTGAATAGTACCATGATCGGTAATGAGTTCGCCTGCTCTCGCTTTAGATCGACTATCGGTTTGTGTTAAATTGAATTTCATTGTTTGCAAAGATAAATTTAATTCTATAAGTAGAATCCAAAAAAAGATGCTTGTTTTTTAGCTTTTAAATGATAGTTTCGCATAGCATTTAAAATATCGCTTGTGTTAGTTTATATCGTATTCATCTCGTTTTTTGGTCTGGTAACCCTTATTCAACTTTATTATATATTAAAGTATTATTGGAGATTGGCTTTTAAAGCGCTACCAATTGCAAATCAAACAAGTCTATTGCCGGTTTCTATCATTATTGCAGCACGCAACGAATCCGAAAATTTGCAAAAATACCTAGACAGTATCTTGCAGCAAGATTATCCAAATTTTGAAGTAATTGTAGTAAACGATTGTTCTTATGATCTTTCGACCGATTTATTAAAAGGGTATAAAGAAAGATATGCACATTTAAAAGTATTAGAATTAGCAGAAGACGACCGATTCAAACATGGTAAGAAATTTGCTATTACGCTAGGTATAAAATCGGCACAACATGAACATTTATTGTTCACAGATGCAGATTGTATGCCTGTTTCGAACCAATGGTTAAGAAATATGCAATCCTTTTTTGAAGGAAAAGAAATTGTTTTAGGTTATTCTCCATTCGAAAAATCAAGCGGTCTATTAAATAGAATTGCTCGTTTCGAAAACTTTCAAACAGCATTAAATTATTTATCATTTGCTTTAAAAGGCAATACCTATATGGGAGTAGGTAGGAATTTAGCCTACGAAAAATCTTTATTTTTTAAGCATAAAGGATTTGCATCACATATGCATTTGCAATCTGGCGACGACGATTTATTTGTGAATCAGGCGGCAACCAATAGTAATGTTTCGGTTTGTTTACATCCAGATAGTTTTGTTTATACGCCCGCAAAGCAAACATGGTCGGGCTATTTCATTCAAAAACTAAGACATTATGGCGTTGGCTCGGAATATAAAAAATCAAACAGAATTGCTATTACCATGCAATCTTTGTCTGGTATGCTTTTTTATATTGTTGGAATTACTTTGGCATGTTTGAATATTATGCCAATATATGTTGCCGCAATTGCAGCCTTAAGAATTCTGCCTTTAACTTTTATTTATTTTAAAGCAATGAAAAGGTTGCAAGTAATAGATTTATACTGGTCGTGGATTATTCAAGATTTTTTATATTATTTATTTATTCCATTTTGGAGTTTATTAGTGTTATTTAGTTCTAAAAAAAGATGGAATTAATTCAACGTTATTTCCCACACTTAAGCGACTTGCAATACAACCAGCTAAAGGCTTTGGGCGAATTATACTCCGATTGGAATGCGAAAATAAATGTAATTTCTAGAAAAGACATGGCGCATTTTTACGAGCGTCATGTATTACATTCTTTAGCCATTGCAAAAGTAATTCAATTTAAACCCGATACCCAAATATTAGACGTAGGAACAGGTGGTGGTTTTCCTGGCGTGCCTTTGGCTATACTTTTTCCAGATGTTAATTTTCATTTAGTAGATTCTATTGGCAAGAAAATAAAAGTGGTCCAAGAAGTTTCAAATGCCATTGAATTAAGAAATTTAAGTGCCGAACATGCCCGTGCAGAGCAGGTTTCGGGACAATTCGATTTTGTAGTTTCTAGGGCAGTAACCCGATTAGCCGAGTTTTATCCATGGGTCCAAAATAAATTCAATAAAAAATCTTTCAACGATTTAGACAATGGAATTTTATACCTCAAAGGATTAGACCTCATGGAAGAGTTTGATCAATTAAAAAAACCATATCAATTGTTTTCTTTAAAAGATCACTATTCCGAAGAATGGTTTGAAAGTAAAGGCCTGGTTTTTGTACCGCGTTTTTAATTCAACTTTTTTAACAATGCCTTGCAATCTTGCACCCTGTATGGATCATCGGGAGTGAGCATCGGCAAAGAAAGCGCTTTATCTATATACTTTTTAGCTTCTGCATTCTTATTCATATAGCTTGCATTTAAAGCTGCATCATAATAATACAAAATATAATTAGGCCTATTGGCAATGGCTTTGTTAAAATAATTCTCCGCTTTTTCAAAAGTACAATTCTCTGGAACACCACCAAATAGTGCTTTTGCAGCCATCACTTTAATGCTCGACATATTTGCAATTTCTCTGTTTAAGCGGCCTATTACATGAAAAGAAGGCGCATGTTTAGGGTTGATTTTAATAGCTATTTCGGCTTCCGTTTTAATCTGTTTTGCATACCTTAATTTTTCTTCGCTACCCGAAAGTAAACTTATTTTTCCAAGGGCTAATGCTAGATTATAGTGGTTCTCGGCGTTTTCTGTTTCTAAAGACAAAGCTTTTTCTGCATATTTTTTTGCTATAGCAAAGTAATTTCTTTTTTCGGTCTCTGTTTTTTTTCTTTCGCCTTCGATAGAATATAAATAAGATGCATGTTGTAAGGCAATCATATTTTCTGGGTCTTTGCGAATAATGTTATCAAATTTTTGAAGTGCAACACTTTCTTTATATTGTTCTTGTAATCGAATGGCTTCATTTAATTGTGCAGGAATATCTTGTGCAAATAAAAAGCTGTTTACCAATAGTAAAGCGAATAAGATTGTTTGAATTTTTTTCATAGTGCTAAATTTTGTTACAATATAAAGCATGTCAATACAAATTCAAAAATTCTTTGTATAAATAATCTATCAATTAAATGGTTGATTGAAATGCTTTAAATAGGCACATTGGCTATATGAAACCCGATTTTTACTACGAAATTGCCTTGAGTTCCCTTCCACAAATTGGTGCCAAAACAATTCAACATTTATTAGATCACTTTGATTCTGCAGAAGAAATACTCAAAGCAAATACTAAAGCATTCGAAAATATTCCTAAAATAACCCTTAGAACCATCGAATTATTAAAACAAAAACCAAACGAGGCAGCAATTTATGCAGAAATTGATTTTATTCAAAAGCATCAGATTGAAGTACTCAACTATACAAATCAACAATACCCCGAACGATTAAGAAACTGTGTTGATGCCCCATTTATAGTGTATTATAAGGGGACCGCAAATTTAGCAAAAAAGAAAGTGATAGGTATTGTAGGATCCCGAATGGCAACCGAATACGGCAAAAATTTTATTAAAAATTTAATGCAAGATTTAGCACCTTTCGACCCATTAATTATTAGTGGTTTAGCCTATGGCATAGATATTACAGCACATCAAGAGGCACTTAATAACAACCTCGAAACTATTGGTGTTTTAGCCCATGGTTTAGATATGATTTATCCCAAAGCACATGTTTCTATTGCAAAAGAAATGCACTTACAAGGAGGTTTACTCACGGAATACCGCTTTGGACAAATGCCCGAGAAAGGTAATTTTCCTTCAAGAAACAGAATTATTGCAGGTTTATGTGATGCCATTATTGTAGTAGAAGCTAGGCAGCGCGGTGGGGCCTTAATTACCGCTGAGTTAGCTAATTCTTATGATCGTGAAGTATTTGCATTACCTGGTAGAATTTACGATACCCAAAGTATGGGTTGTAATGATTTAATAAAAACCAATGCGGCCCAATTAATTCAATCTGCAGAAGATGTAATTATTGGATTGGCTTGGGATGCCCCACAAACCAATCGGCAAATTCAAACTAAATTATTAGCCAATTTAACACCTTTTGAACAAGAAATTATCTGTCAATTACAAGAACAACCCCTTCAAATCGATAACCTCATGTTGGCCTTAGGATGTTCTGCTGCAGCACTTTCCATTAGCCTAACAAGCTTAGAAATAAAGGGTGTTATTGCCTATTTACCTGGTAAATTGATCAGGTCATATTATTAAATTGTGAACATGCTAATTTCTATTTAAATCTATTTGAATAATGAGTAAATTGCGAGCATAAACCAATCAAAAAATGAAAAGAAATTACACAATCCTTTCTTTAAGTTTAATCCTAATTTTAAGTATTTCCTCTTTTGCACCCCCTAAAAAAATGGATGCAAGGCCAACCAATATTATTTTAATGATTGGAGATGGAATGGGATTATCGCAAATCAGTTATTCCTTATTAACGGCTACTCAAAAAATGAATTTTGAGCGCTTCAACTATATTGGATTTAGTAGAACATCTTCTAGTAATCATAAAATTACCGATTCTGCTGCAGGAGCTACAGCGATGTCTTGTGGAAGAAAAACATATAACGGTGCCATAGGAGTGTTTACTAATAAACAACCCATGACCACTATTTTAGAAATGGCCGAGAAAAACGGATTAGCAACGGGTTTGGTTGCAACCTGCGATATTACACACGCTACACCTGCTTCATTTATTGCGCATCAGCCTTCTAGAAATATGTATGAAGAAATTGCCAAAGATTTTTTGTCGACTGATATCGATTTATTTTTAGGCGGTGGATTGGCTAATTTCAATAACAGAAAAGATGGTGATGACCTTACTAGGCAATTACGCATTAGAAATTATGATGTATTAACTAGTTTAGCTGAACTATGGAATTACGAACCAAGCAAAAAGAAAATTGCTGGTTTATTTGCCGATAAACATTTGCCTAAAATGCAAGAAAGCAGAGGAGATTATTTGCCGTTTTCTACCAATTTTGCAATTGATTTTTTGAAGAAAAACAAAAAAGGGTTTTTCTTAATGATTGAAGGTTCTCAAATTGATTGGGGTGGACATGATAACGATGCAGAATATATTAGAAGAGAGCTCAACGATTTTGATATTGCAATAGGAAGAGCCCTTGATTTTGCGGAGTTGAATGGCAATACCCTAGTAATTGTTACAGCCGATCACGAAACAGGTGGATTTGCATTAAGTGGCAACGAAGACGATAAAACACAAGATGGCATAGAACCAAAATTTGTTACCAAAAACCATACGGCTACCATGGTTCCTGTATTTGCTTATGGTCCAGGCGCAGAAAAGTTCACAGGAATTTATGAGAACACAGCCATATTTGATAAAATGGTGGAGCTATTTAATTTTTCGAGGTAGTTAATTTACTTGCCCAATTAACTTTGTAATGTCTTGTAGATTCATACAATTGAAATGACCTTTAGGACATTGTTGAAATCCAATTTTACTGCAGGGCCTACAATTTAAATCGGCTACTTCGTAATGATAGGTATTGTTACTCGCATATGGACCCATGCCAAATGCAGGAATGGTATTTCCCCATAACAAATGAATTTCTTTTTGAAAAGCCGCTGCAATGTGCATAAGGCCAGTATCATTACAAATTATTTTTTGTGCTTGTTTAACCAAAGAAGCCGATTGGTTTAAGTTGTATTTTCCACATGCATTGTAAATGCGAGTGGGAGCTAGCTTACACAGTTCTTCTGCTAATTCAGCATCTGTTGGGCCTCCTAAAATTATCACTGGCTGTGTGAGGTGCTGGAGTAATTCAAAAAGCTTTTCTTTTGGTAATCTTTTGGTGAAATGTTGCGCGCCAATTACTAAACCGATGTAGCCATTTTGAAAGGCTAGGGGCAAAGAACTCATCGAAACTTCATCATTGCTTGCTATAAAATAATCAAGGCCTTCTAGGTCTTTATTTACGCCCAATGGTTTTACGCAAGCTAAATATCTGTCTACAATATGTAAAGCGGGCATTCGATCGATTTTTAAATTCACCAAAAGCCATTTTTGAATATTTAATTTATCGAAAGAATAAGCCTTCACACCTAATGCCAGCTTGAGTTTAAGCGTTCTTACATTATGATGTAAATCGATGATATAATCAAATTTTTCGGCTTTTAATAGCGCTACAATTGCTGACCAATTGGTAGGGTTTAATAAATGTAGTTGATCGATATGTGGATTCGAAGCGAGCACTTCTTGAAAATTTGATTTAGTGAGGTAATGCACTTCGGCACCCAGTTGTTTTTTCAATCCACGGACAACAGGCGTGGTTAACACGATATCACCGATTGAACTAAAACGAACGACTAAAACCTTCATTAAATTTTATTTTTTCTTTGTTGAAAATAGGTATAAATAGCTTCTCGCGAAAATGTATTTAAACAATTGGCTTTACTCATGCCACCTTTGCGTGCCACGGCTATACCATAAAACATATCTAAGTAACCTTCCTTTCGGTGCGCGTCGGGATTGATAGCCAGCATCACACCTTTTGAAATGGCATAGTCTATATAGCGCCAATCTAAATCTAAACGCAAGGGATTGGCGTTTATTTCAATGGCCACATCATTAGCCGCACAGGCATCAATTACTTTAATATGATCAATTGGATAGCCAGCCCTTGCCAACAAAAGTCGACCTGTTGGATGACCAAGCATGGTGGTGTAAGGATTTTCAATGGCTTTCAATAATCTGGCCGTTGCTTTTGCTTCATCCATTTTTAAATTCGAATGAATGGAAGCCACAATAAAATCAAAGGAGGCTAAAATTTCAGCTGGATAATCTAAAGAGCCATCCGATAAAATATCAGATTCTATTCCCGAAAAAATCGTAAAATTAGCATTGGCTGCATTGAGTTTTTTAATTTCTAATTGCTGTGCTAATACGCGATCTGCCTTTAATCCGTTAGCATAAAATGCAGATTGTGAATGGTCGCAAATGCCTAAATAGCTATATCCTAGAGATTCGCAATAATCTGCCATTTCTTTTAAAGAATGAATGCCGTCGGAGTAGGTACTGTGATTATGTAACGATCCTTGTAAATCGCTCAACTCAATAAGGATAGGAATTTGCCCAGATTTAGCTTTATCAATTTCGTTTAAACCTTCTCTTAATTCGGGTGCGATATAAGGTAATTGAAAATGTTCGTAAATGGCTTGCTCGTTTTCGAATGCTATTTTCGTAAAAATGGTAGCATCAAAATTTTCGATTTTTTCGAGGTGATTTGCATGAGCAGTTAAGCTAAATTGTCGATTAGCAAATTGTTGCGCATCGCTAAAATAACATAAAATTATTGTTTGGCTTTCGGTGATAATTTTCCACTCCAATTCAGAAATAATCTGTAATTCGTAAGCCAATTTTTCGGTTATAACTAATTGCAAATCAGGTTTATTTGCAGTAATTAATAAGAATTCAATTTGATGAATGATCTCGCATTTTCTGCGCATTTCGCCAGTGCATTCGATGATTATATCTTTGATTTCTTTTTTCAGAAATGCTTCGAATTCGTTAGCAATCGTTAATGCATTTGCATATAAATTTTTACCGGTATTAGACCAGAAAAATTCTATTTGTTTTTTAACATCTTCTTGTGTTTTATAACCAAATCCTTTGGCCTCCACTAATCTATTTTCGTTACAGGCATAATATAATTCGCCTATAGTATCAATGTTTAATTCCGTCCAAATAATTCTGATTTTTTTTGGCCCGATGCCTTTAATTTGCAGCATATCTATAATGCCAGCAGGGGTAATTTCCTTGAGTACTTCTAACTCAGCAATTACGCCTGTTTCAATAAATTCTACAATTTTGCCTGCAGCACTTTTTCCTACACCTTCTATTTTGGCTAAATCTTCTAAACTCTTGCTAAATAAGGGTTCTGCGTATTTACTCAGCTTAAAATTAGCATTGGTAAAATTCTTTATTTTGAAAGGATTCTCTTCGTGCAATTCGAGTAATTGCGCAAATAATTTTAGCGTTTTTACAATTGATTTATTATCCAAGGGAAAATTATTGAATGTTTAAGTTAACAGGTAGTCTAGTTTGAATACCACTAATTGATTTGATTCTTGCGAATTCTTGATAATAGGTATAAGCCGAACCATATTCCGATTTCAAATATTCCATTTTTATTTTACCCGAAATGCCAGTCAATATTTTTTCGATGGTATTGGTTTCTTCTGGTAAATTAACGATGCGGTAGTTTTTTAAATTTGCTTTTTGAGCAGCTAAATTAATGGCATCATTTAGGTTACCTAGGCTGTCTACCAAGCCAATGCTAATAGCATCTGTTCCGCTCCAAACCCTACCTCCGGCTATGTTTAAAACCTTGTTGATAGGTAATTTTCTACCTGCTGCAACCTTTGTTGTAAAGTCGGTATAGATTTGATTTACGGAACGCTGAATAATGTTTTTCTCGCTAGGACTCATGGCTCTAGTATAATCTCCTAAATCGGCGTATGCAGAAGTTTTTGTACCATCGAAAGTAATACCTAATTTATCTTTGAAGAATTTTTCGGCGTTAAATAATACCCCAAAAACGCCTATAGAACCTGTAATAGTATTGGGTTGTGCAATAATTTGATCGGCTGCACAGGCAATATAATAACCACCAGATGCAGCTATATCGCCCATCGAAGCAATAACCGGTTTTGCTTTTTTGGCTAAAATTACTTCTCGCCAAATAACATCGGAAGCCAATGCGCTTCCGCCTGGCGAATTAATTCTCAATACAATTGCTTTTACCTGATCGTCTAATCTTGCTTTTCGAATAGCTTCCGAAACCCTTTCAGAGCCTATGTTATCTTCGTTTCCATCGCCCGAAACAATTTCGCCTGCAGCATAAATGATGGCAATTTTTTCCGTAGCGGTAGATATGCTAATTGGATTTGATTTTTGGTAATCTGAAATACTCACTAAGGAAAGATCTTCTATATTTTTGCGCTTTGTTTCATTGACAAGAATGGATAAAACTTCATCCTTATATTTTAAAGCATCTACCATTTTGTATTTTAGCGCATCTTGAGCCGATTGTATTTTTAGTTCATTAGCCATTGCATTTAAATCTGCAACACTTATTTTTCTTTCTTTCGCAATGGCATTTAAAAAATGTTGGTAAATCGAATTCAATAAAACCGATGTTTGTAATTTACTTGAATCACTCATATGGTCGAGCATATAAGGTTCTACGGCACTTTTAAAACTGCCAACCCTAATAATTTCTGGTTCGATGGCTAATTTTTCTAATGCGCCTTTAAAGAACATTACTTTACTACTAAAGCCTTTGAACTCGAGCAATCCAGCAGGGTTGAGGTATATTTTATCGGCTACACTGGCTAAATAATAGGCCTTTTGTGTATAGACTTCGCTATAACTATAAATTGTTTTTTTAGATTTTTTAAAATCAATTAATGCATTTCTGATTTCTTCTATACTGGCTAGTCCACCCGAAATTTCATCGATATCTAAATAAATGGCTTTTATTTTTTCATCTGTAGCAGCAGCATGAATCAGTGCTACCATTTCTGTTAAACCAGGTTGTTTTTCCTGATCTAAATTCATGATATCGAAATTTTTGAATGGATTATCAGAACTGCGTTCCACTAAATCATTATTTAAAACGAGGTGTAAAATGCTCTGTTCTTTAATATTGCTTGTTGTATCTTTGCTTGCATTAGCAACTAATCCAACAATAATTAAAATACCAATAAAGAGTATAGCAAAAGCCGAAAGTATGGCGCCTAACATAGAGGCGAAGACCATTTTAAAAAATTGTTTCATTTTATTGTAATATTTGCAATTATACAAATTATTTAGAGTAGAAATTATAGCATGAATATAATCATTTTATTAGGTTCGAATTTGGGCGACCGATTAGCAAATTTAAAACAAGCAATTGCCTCTATAGCATCATTTTCAAGTATTTTACAGCATTCTAATATATATCAAACAGCGGCTTGGGGTAATACCGATCAGGCAGATTTTTTAAACCAAGCCATCGAAATTCAAACCCATCAAACAGCCGAAAATTTAATGCAGGCATTATTAGCTATTGAATCGCAAATGGGCCGCGTTCGCTTGCAAAAGTGGGAGCCTCGCATCATCGATTTAGATATTATTTTTTACGAGTCGGCTATTCATAACAGCGACTTTATTCAAATTCCACATCCCGAAATGCAAAAAAGGGCATTCGTTTTAAAGCCCTTGTTAGATATCATTCCCAATTTCGAACATCCAATTTTGAATCAAACCATCACTCAATTGTGGGAAAAATGTCCAGATCAATTGGAAGTAAGCTTATTTGTCGAATAAATCTCATTTTTTAAGCTGTTTTCGCCGTTTTTTACTATCTTCATTCCTTTAAATTTTGGTTAATTTATACTATGAAGAAAATATTGGTTATTGCATTTTTATTATTGGGCTTTCAAATGCCATTTGGTTTGGCGCAAAATAATAACATCATATTAAAAAGTTTTTTACCTTTTACCAATAGTGGAACGGCAAATATTTGGGGTTTTGTAAAAGGGGCTAACGAATATGCCTTAGTTGGTTTGACAGGTGGAACCGGAAACAATGCAGCTTGTGCAATTGTAGATATTACCACAGCAACTAATCCGGTTTTAAAATTTACCATACCAGGCCCAAATAGTATTTGGAGAGAAATTAGAACATGGGGAAACTATGCATACATCACTACCGAAGCTTCGGATAATACATTTGGCATAACCATTGCAAACCTGAGTTATTTGCCAGATAGTGTACCCACCAAACAATTTACACTAGGAGGGGTCATTTCTAATGTACATGCATTACACATAGATGCAGGCTTTTTGTATTTATATGGTGCAAACAATAATTTATCAAATGGTGGTGCTTTAATTTTAGATTTAACAGACCCATGGAATCCAACCTATGCAGGGGCTTATAACACACGCTATATTCACGACGGTATTGTAAAAAATAATAAATTGTATGCCGGAGAAATTTTTTCGGGTCAATTTAGTATAATAGATGTGACTAATAAAATGTCGCCGGTCGTTATCAATACACAACAAACACCTTTTCAATTTACGCACAACACCTGGCTTTCTAGTAATGGAAATATATTATATATCACCGATGAAATAACCGACGCCACTGTTGCTGCTTACGATATTTCTGATAACTCGAATATTAAATTTTTAGATAGTTATAAGCGAACATTTTCAAATGGCGCGATTCCTCATAATACCTATGTGTTAAATAATCCATCGGTTACTGGTTTCAACTCAGATTTTGTACTCACTTCGTATTATAACGAAGGGGTAACCATTGTAGATGCAGCGCGTCCAGCAAACTTAGTAGAAGTTGGTAATTACGATACCAATAACCTTTCTGGCTCAAGCTACGATGGTACTTGGGGCGTTTATGGATTTTTACCTTCTGGTAATTTAATTTTATCAGACATGACCTTGGGTTTATTTGTAGTTAAACCAACTTATAAAAGAGCTGCTTATTTAGAAGGAACAATCCTAGATGCTTCAACAGGATTACCTATTCCGAATGCGAGTATTGAAATTATTTCCAATTCAAAAATAAAATTCTCGGGATTAGATGGCACTTTTAAAACAGGGACCGTAGATACTGGAATGATAAATGTGAGTATAGCTAAAACAGGTTATAGAACAGTGTCTACTACATTTAATTTTACAGCAGGTGTGGTGAATAACCAAACAATTAATTTGTATCCTGATGGCACGGGAGTCAATGATTTCAACAATAATAGCCAGTGGAAAGTGTATCCAACTACCTTCGATGCGAGTATCAATATTCAATTAAAGGATAAAGAAAATGGAAACATTAGCATCACAGATGTTTCAGGCTGTCAAGTATTTCAAGCCAAAAGTAATGGAGCTGCATTGCAACAATTAGATTTATCAAATTTAGCTGCTGGTATGTATGTGATCAAATACAGCAATCAATCAAACCAAACATTTCAACAAAAAATCTTTAAAAAATAATGATGAATTTTAATTTTACCAAAACGAAAGTATTCGCAATTATCTTATTTATGGGTGCAACTTTCACCCAACATGCAGCTGCACAAAATACCAACATTCAATATCGTTCAAACATTCCATATGCATTGCTTTCAAATATTTGGGGCTATGTTGATACGACGGGCAAAGAGTATGCGCTTGTAGGGGCTAATAATGGCCTCTCAGTAGTTAATGTTTCCAATCCAGCTCAACCATTTAAAAGATTTTTTGTACCAGGTCCTACATCTTCTTGGAGAGAAGTTCGAACATGGGGTAAATATGCTTATGTAACAACCGAAGCGGGCACCGGTGTAAAAATTGTAGACATGAGTCATTTTCCGGATACCATATATTCAAAGAACTATACAGGTGATGGCGCTGTTGCCGGATTTATTGATCAAATTCATGCATTGCATATAGACAATGGTAAATTGTATTTGTATGGAGGTAATCATCAAAATGGTCGTGCCAAAGTTTTCAGTTTATCAGATCCATGGAACCCTCAATATTTAGGAACAGTTTCTAATAATTATGTGCACGATGGTTATGTAAGTAACGATACTTTGTATTCGGGACAAATTTATAATGGTACTTTAGAAATTATTGATGCACGCAATTCTGCAGCACCAGTAGTTATTAATTCGCAAGTAACACCAAAACAATTCACGCATAATACTTGGATGTCTACTAATAGAAAAGTGATTTATACTACCGACGAAGTAGTAGGTGCTTGGGTTACATCTTACGATATTTCGGATTATTCGAATATCAAAGAATTAGATCGTTACCAATCACCAGCAAGTGTGGGTTCTATTTGTCATAATACTTATGTACTCAATAATGTAGCGGTAACTGGGCACAATACCGATTTTTTATTGACCAGTTATTATACCGATGGCGTAACTATAGTAGATGCAAGTCGTCCAGATAATTTAGTGCAAGTGGGCAATTATGATACTTCGCCAACTTATTCGGGCGGAACATTTAATGGAGCATGGGGTGTTTACGGTTATTTACCTTCAGGAAATTTACTTATTTCTGATATGGAAAATGGATTGTTTGTATTAACCCCAAGCTATCGTAGGGCTTGCTTCTTAGAAGGTTTAGTTTCAGATCAAATAACACAAAATGCCATTGCTAATGCAACTATTACCGTATTAAACAAAGCAGAATTAAACAGTATTACTAAATTTAATGGGGTATTTAAAACAGGCACCGTAGATTCTGGAACATATACAATCCAAGTTTCTGCACCTGGTTATATACCTCAAACTTTGAATAATGTTGTTTTGAAAAATGGTGTTGTAACGAATCTGCCAATTTTACTTTCCCAACGATTGAATTTTAATTATATAAGTTATGTTCAACTTAAAGATAGTGCAAATATTAAAATTGAGAATGCCCAAGTGATCATAAAGAATGCCGAATTCAATATTAAAGCAAGTACCGATGTAAATGGAATGTTCTCTGTAATGCCTTTCTATGCTGGAGTGTACGCGGCATATATTGGTAAAGAAGGCTATAAAACTGCATTCTACGATTCAACATTATATACTCCTAGTACTGGTGTATTAGCTTATGAATTGGAAAAAGGTTTTTATGATGATTTTATTTTTCAAAACAATTGGACGGTGACCGGCAATGCGCAAAGAGGTGCATGGGTAAAAGGTGAACCCGTTGGAACCTTACTAAATGGACAAGCAATTGCACCCGAATTTGATGCAGCAAATGATTATGGTGATGAATGTTATGTTACAGGAAATGGTGGCGGAGCAGCAGGTACAGACGATATTGACAATGGTTATACCACTTTAACTTCTCCAGTTTTTGATTTGAGTAATTATATTGCACCTGCTATTTCTTATCAAAGATGGTTTGCCAATTCAGGTGGTTCGGGTAATCCAAACGATTCCTTAAAAGTTATTTTATCCAATGGAACTGTTCAAAAAGTAGTAGAAGTTATCACTGCTGCAACTGCGAATAATAATTCATGGGTAACAAAGCAAGTGTTAGTCAACGATTATTTTCCTTCAACAGCTAATAAATCTCAAATGCAAATCTCCTTTTTATCAGGAGATGACGCAACAGGGCATTTAGTAGAAGCAGGGGTGGATAAAGTACAAGTATTGGAAACAGCAAAAGTGGGAGTACTAAACCATTCAACCATTGTTTCTTCTCTGATGGTTTATCCTAATCCATTGGCAGCAAATTCGCAAATTGTTTATCAATTAAATGATTTAGCAAAAGCAGCTAAAATAGAATTAATCGATTTTCAAGGAAAGGTTATTAAAACCTATGCATTGCATGCAGATAGGGGACATATGAATTTAGATTTTCCAGTAGCAACGGGCATTTACTTGCTTAAATTAACAAATGGAAACGAACAAATAATTCAAAAAATCATCAAATAAATTAAAAATACCTCATAAAAAAAGGCTGCGTTTATTATAAACGCAGCCTTTTTTATGAATAGGTAAATGCTATTTAGCAAGCAACAATCGTAAATTCATAGCTTTCCATAATAAGGTTGGCTAATAAGTTTTTACAGGCTTGATCTACTAGTTCTTTTGCCTCTGCTTCAGATTCTGCAGTAATTTCAAGGCTAATGTGTTTACCAATTCTTACATTTTGAATAGTAGTTAAGCCTAGGTTTTTCATGCTACTGCTCACTGCTTTTCCTTGTGGGTCTAAGATTTCTTTCTTAGGCATTACATTTATTTCTGCTTGAAATTTCATATAGATAATAGTTTTTATTTAGCTAATAATTTTCTTTTTTGACACCATTGATAATAGGAGATAACATATAATGATCAATGGAATGGCCACAAATTTAAGAATTACAAATAGGATTATTGATATGCCTATTAATATAAATTTTTCGAGGTTTTGATTCCAATCAAAATTCTTGAACTTCAAGGAGATAAGTGGAATTTCTGCCACCATAAAAAAACTCATAAGTACAATTAGGCTTATTAAAAATGCTGGACTGTTAACAAATGTGTTGCTAATGGCTGGATGAGCTAATACAAAAGGGATACTCATAAAAAACAAAGTATTGGCCGGAGTTGGAAGCCCTACAAAATAAGTACTTTGACGGGTATCATTATTAAATTTTGCTAACCTTAAAGCAGAAAATACCGGTATAATAAAAGCGGCATAAGCCAAATAGCTAGGTAATTGCTGTGCTAATAATAAATCGTTTAATACAATGTACATGATTGCACCAGGCGCAAAACCAAAACTAACCATATCGGCTAAAGAATCGAGGTCTTTTCCTATTACAGAATAAGCATTTAAAGCTCTTGCCGCAAGGCCATCAAAAAAATCGAATAGGGCACTGAGTGCTAATAAATATACCGTTATTTCTATTTGATGTTGGAAGGCAAAAACAATAGCAATACAGCCAGCTAATAAATTCAAACACGTAATAAAATTAGGAATATGCTGCTTCATGTTTGATTAGCTATTCATCGAAATTAAAAACTCTTCATTCGATTTTGTACCACGCATTTGTTTTTGTAAAAACTCCATGGCTTCTACTGGATTCATATCTGATAAATGATTTCTTAAAATCCATGCGCGTTGTAGCACATCCTTATCTAATAATAAATCGTCGCGACGGGTAGAAGAAGCATTGATATCTATGGCAGGGAATACACGCTTATTAGCTAGTTTTCTATCTAATTGTAATTCCATATTACCCGTTCCCTTAAATTCTTCGAAAATTACTTCGTCCATTTTTGAGCCGGTATCTGTAAGAGCTGTTGCAATAATGGTTAAAGAACCACCATGTTCAATTTTACGTGCGGCACCAAAAAACCTTTTTGGTTTATGTAATGCATTGGCATCTACACCACCCGATAAAATTTTACCCGATGCCGGCGCTACGGTATTATATGCCCTAGCCAAACGGGTAATAGAGTCTAATAGAATTACCACATCATGACCACTTTCTACCATTCGTTTTGCTTTTTCTAAAACGATATTGGCAATTTTAACATGTCTTTCTGCGGGTTCATCAAAAGTAGAGCTTACTACTTCGGCACGCACGCTGCGGGCCATATCGGTTACCTCTTCTGGTCTTTCGTCTATTAATAAAATAATTAAATATACTTCGGGATGATTTGCTGCTATGGCATTGGCTACATCTTTTAATAAAACAGTTTTACCTGTTTTAGGTTGCGCCACAATTAATCCTCTTTGCCCTTTTCCAATTGGAGAAAATAGGTCCATTAAACGAGTCGAATAATTTCCAGGATCCGAAAATAAATTGAATTTTTCGAAAGGAAACAATGGCGTTAAATAGTCGAAAGGCACACGGTCTCTCACTTCTGCGGGTGTACGGCCATTAATACTATCCACTTTTACTAATGGAAAATATTTCTCTCCTTCTTTAGGTGGACGAATACTACCTCTAACGGTATCTCCAGTTTTTAAACCAAATAATTTTATTTGTGATTGTGATACATAAATATCGTCTGGAGAAGTTAAATAATTATAATCTGCCGATCTTAAAAAGCCATATCCATCGGGCATAATTTCTAATACCCCTTCGTTTACAATAGAATTATCAAAATCCAAGGTTTGTAAAGTGGATTCTGTATTATTTCTTTGTTTATTATTATGGCGATCAAATCGGTTATCGTTATTTCTTTGTGGACGCTCCACTGCCGATTTTTCTAAATTGGCAGAGGTTTGACTATCGTCTTCTTGGTGTGTATTTTGTGGCGCTTGTACCGGTGTTTCGATATTTTCCGAAACGCTTTCGGATTCGTTAGCATTATTTTCAATCACCGAAGCATCGTTGCCTGTATCTTGATTGGCATCGGTAGCTTTCTGTTTTTGTTTGGCAAGCATTGGATTTGATTTTAGAGCGGCTGCCGGTTCGGAAGTAGGCGATTCATCTTGTTCAGATTTTACACTTCTTTTTCTTTTCGTTTTTTCTGCAGGTGCCGATGCTGTTTCGGCTGCTACTGTTTTTTTGTTTGGGTTCGATTCCAATATGTGATAGATTAATTCTTGTTTTCTTAATTCTTCGTAACCTGTTATGGCTAAATCTTTTGCAATTTCTCTTAATTCTGAAACTAATTTTTCGTTTAACGAGCTATTATCGTACATGTATTGTGTTTAAATTTTTATTGGGGAGAATTTATAAAGGTGGGGATGATTGAAAGAGGTGTTAGACATTAACACATTGCAATTTTAACCATTTTAATTAAATAATCAAAAAAATGTCGTTTTTTTTGATGCTAATCAAAGTTTTTAAGAAAATAACCTCCATGTTTGATGCAAATTAGGCTTTTTAAACAAATTTCAAGCTAATTTTATTAATTTTGAATATGCAAAAAATAGACCTTATTCAGCAAATAAAAGCTAAAAAATCATTTTTATGTATTGGTTTAGATACCGATTTATCAAAGATTCCAACGCATTTACTGCAGCAAGAAGATCCAATTTTTGCTTTTAACAAAGCCATTATCGATGCAACCGCCGATTTATGTGTGGCATATAAACCAAATTTAGCTTTTTACGAAAGCATGGGAGCTGCAGGTTGGGAAAGCTTACGCAAAACAATGGATTATATTCCCGCACATTGTTTTACCATTGCAGACGCTAAAAGGGGCGATATAGGCAATACTTCTGCCATGTATGCCAAAACATTTTTTGAACCAGCTGCAGCAGGATTTAATTTTGATTCTGTAACCGTTGCACCATATATGGGTTCCGATTCGGTTAGCCCATTTTTAGCCTATGCAAATAAGTGGGTTATTTTATTGGCCTTAACTTCTAATGATGGAGCCAAAGATTTTCAATTCGATTCTTTTGAAAATGGCGAAAAAGTTTTTGAAAGAGTATTATTAAAATCCAGCAAATGGGGCAGCGATGAAAATATGATGTATGTTGTTGGAGCCACCCGTGGCGAAGCATTTGCAGCTATTCGTACATTAGTACCCAATCATTTTTTATTGGTGCCAGGTGTGGGTGCACAAGGTGGTTCATTAGCCGAGGTTTGTAAGTACGGTCTGAATAAAGAGTGTGGTTTATTAGTGAATTCTTCGAGAGCAATTATTTATGCAAGCAATACAAAAGATTTTGCATCAAAGGCAAGGGAGGCGGCATTAGCAATGCAACAAGAAATGGAAATAATTTTGCAAGAAAACAACATTATATAAATTATTTTTTGCTTCCAGCTCTTAATAAATCCCAAACCAATTCGCTTTCAAACCCTTTGCCTATAAGATAAGCAGCTAGTTTATTTGTTTTTTTAATCACATTGCTTTCGGAAATTTCTTTTGCTTTTCTTTTGATTTCTTTTTTTAGCATTTGCGTATAAGTTTCCTGGTCGATGAGTTGTAGTGCTTTTCGAATACAGGGTTCAGAAGTTCCTTTTAAGCGTAAGGCATTTTTTATTTTTAATTTACCCCAATGTTTTACCCTAAATTTTCCACCTGCATAGGCAATGGCAAATCGCTCTTCGTTTAAGAAATTTTCTGAAATTAAAAATACGATAATGTCTTCTAGGTCATCGCTTGCAATGCCCATTTTTACTAGCTTTTCTCTTACTTCTTGTTGGCTTCTTTCTTGATAAGCACAAAAATTAGCGAGTTTTAACTGCGCTGTTTTTTTATCTATTGGGCTAGCTTGTTTTGATTTTTCTTGCTGCATGCTGTAAAAATTAATACCAAATTCTGGCCATAATTAATTGTGCATTATCCATACATATTAATTGTAAAGTTTCGGGGGCATCTTCGTATTTCAAAATTAGGCAATCTCCTTTTGTTAATTTATTTGTTTCCGAAAGGTTAGTAAACGCAACTTCGCCTTGCCAAATATAAATCAAAGTAAGCGAACCAGGGCTCACCACCTGTTCGCTGTGTTGCTGTTGAGTTTGTAAAGTAAGGGCATCTAATTTGGCTAATACTTTGCCACGGTAAATAATATTAAAATCACTTACCATACCCTCGGCTTTGGTATTCCAATCCCCTTCAAAAGAATCAACATCAAAGACTTGGAGTGTTTTACTATATAAGTTTTCGTGATGAATGTTTAATTCACCAGCTAAAATAAGCAGCTCTCGCGAGTAGCCTTCAAATTTTGTAAAAGTGGTTTCGGCTTGTTCAACGGTGGCCGTACTGATCCTAAAATCAAAATCTCTTGCTATAAAATTGGCATGGCTTGGCCATATATACAATTCGGAGGTGGTACCTGCTGCCCATCGATTGCAAGTTATTTCGGTATTTTTCTTTACTTGAATGCTCATAAATAGCGATTGATGGCTTAAAAATAAGCCTAATTATCGGCTTATTGATTATATTTATATCCGAAATTAAGGATTTAGCTTTACAATTACGATTGTAAAATGTGAATTTAAAGAACCAATAAGCGCTAAATTAAAACGATATTTGGATATGGAATTTAAGTACGATGTAAAAGCAATTCAAGATATATTCCATTGCGAATCCATCATTGCGGCACCTCATGCAACCATCGAATGGTTGTTGATAGATAGTAGGAAAATAATTCGTGCTTCCAGCTCTTTGTTTTTTGCTTTAAAAGGAAAAACAGATGCCATGCAATACCTTCCATATTTGGTAAAACAGGGTGTTTATAATTTTGTCGTTTCTCAATTACCAAATAATATAAAAGATTATCCAGCTTGTAATTTTTATGTAGTAGCAGATACCTTAAAGGCACTACAATTAATAGCTACAGCGCATCGTAAACAATTCGATATTCCGGTAATTGGTATCACAGGTAGTAACGGCAAAACCATTGTTAAAGATTGGCTGTATCAATTATTGAATCCCGAATATGCCATTGCCAGAAGCCCCAAAAGCTATAATTCGCAAATTGGCGTGCCTTTATCAGTTTGGCAAATTGCCTCACATAATAATTTAGCAATCATCGAAGCAGGAATTTCTACTACAGACGAAATGGATGCTTTAGCCAATATTATTCAACCCAGTATTGGTGTATTAACGAATATTAAAACCGCACATGCCGAAGGCTTCCAAGACAAAGCGGCTAAGCTTGCAGAGAAATTAAAACTATTTGCTAATTGTAAGCAAGAGGTGATGCCACTTGATTATGTACCGGAAAGTTTAGTGCTAAAAAACGCCTTTACATGGTCTGCTTCAAAACCAGCAGATTTAAGTATTACAGCTGTTCAGAAAGAAAATCAGTATAGTGTAATCACCGCAAGCTACCTTCATCAAAATTGTAGTATTCGAATTCCATTTGTAGATGATGCAGCCGTTGAAAATGCGATTACTTGTTGGGCAGTGATGCTTGCTATGGGATACGATCAACAAGTAATTGCCACCCGTTTTCCAACATTGCCTGCCATTCAAATGCGTTTAGAATTGAAACAAGGCATACACCAAACTTCTATTATTAACGATAGTTATAGCGCCGATATTGAATCGTTATATATAGCAGTTGATTTTTTAAATCAACAACAACAATACACTAAAAAAACAATTATTCTATCTGATTTTAGTGCTAACCTAGCACCCAATCAATACCAAGAAATAGCAGCCTACCTGCAATCAAAAGGCATTCAAAAATTTATTGGAATTGGTCCCGCAATCAATAAAAACAAGGATTTATTCCAATTTGATCAATCATTTTTTTATGCGCAAACGAGCGATTTTTTAGCCTCATTTGATTTTACTCATTTTCAACAAGAAGTCATATTAATAAAAGGAGCAAGGGTTTTTGCATTTGAAAAAATTGTGAGTCGATTAGCATTAAAAGCCCACGAAACTGTTTTAGAAATCAACCTCAACGCCATTGTTCATAACCTAAATTTTTACCGTGCGCAATTAAATAAGCGAACAAAAATAATGGCTATGGTCAAAGCCTATTCTTATGGTAGTGGGAGTTTCGAAATTGCCAATGTGTTGGCTTATAATAAAGTTGATTATTTAGCAGTTGCTTATGTAGATGAAGGCGTTTCACTCCGAGCGGCGGGCATTCAAATTCCTATTATGGTCTTGAGCCCCGAAGCGAGTGGGTTTGAGCTAATGGTACAACATCAATTAGAACCCGAAATATATAGTCTGCCAATTCTAAAATCTTTTGTTGATTTTTTAAAAATCAAACAAATTGATGCATACTCCATTCACTTAAAACTTGATACAGGCATGCATCGTTTGGGTTTTGATGAAACAGATATCAACGAATTATTAACTATTTTATCAGCGCATCAAGGATTGAAAGTACTTTCTGTATTTTCACATTTAACCAGTTCGGACGATCAGCAATTAGATGAATACACCCATGCGCAACTAGCATTATTTGAACAATTAACCTCCAAAATTCAACAACATGTAGGTTATGAATTTATGAGACATATTGCTAACACTGCAGCTATACTTCGTTTTCCGGCTGCTCAATACGATATGGTTAGGTTAGGCATTGGTTTATATGGAATCGAAAATGTGGGTCATTTCGAAGATAAATTACAAACTGTGGGCACCCTTAAAACAACTATTACCCAATTGCGAAAAGTTGCTGCTGGCCAAACCATTGGATACAGTCGAAAAGGTGTTTTACATAAAGACTCTATTATTGCTACCGTTAAAATTGGTTATGCCGATGGTTATGCAAGAAAATTTGGAAATGGTGTAGGAGAGATGCTTGTAAACGGTCATTTAGCAAAGGTGGTAGGGAATGTATGCATGGATATGTGTATGTTAGATGTAACCGGAATAACGGTAAAAGAAGGAGACGAAGTAATTGTTTTTGGGGAGGATTTAACCATTAATTTTTTAGCTACAAAAATCGATACCATTCCTTATGAAATTTTAACAAGTATTTCGCAGCGTGTCAAAAGAATATATTATTATGAATAAATTATTGAAATTAATTTTAAATTATTTTTTTAAAGGTGTACTAATTTTAGTACCTATTATATTCAGTGTTTATGTTATTTATTATGTAATCAAAAGCATTGATGGTATTATAAACATTGGCATTCCGGGGGCAGGTATACTTATTGTATTAATGATATTTACCTTAGTGGGAGCCTTAGTTACCTCTTTTATTACCGAACCTATTTTTAATTATTTTGATAGATTATTGAATAGAATGCCATTTTTTAAAATGATGTATTCTTCTATCAGAGATTTATTAGAAGCATTTGTTGGAGATGAAAAAAAATTCAACGAACCAGTAACAGTCACCAACGATGCGGGATTCAAGCAAATTGGATTTTTAACGCAGAGAGATTTGTCAAATATTGGTTTTGCAGGCGAAGTGGCGGTTTACTTTCCTTTCTCCTATAGCTTTGCAGGTAAGGTGATGATCGTACCCAAAGACAAAGTAAAGCCATTGGCCATGAAATCATCTGATGCCATGAAATTTGTACTTTCTGGTGGCGTGACCGAATTAGAATAGCATTACATGAATGCAATACAACTCCCAATTATTTGCATTATTGGTCCAACAGCAATTGGTAAAACAAAAGTGGCTGTTGCATTAGCCAAGCAATTAAATGCCGAAATTATTAGTGTAGATGCGCGTCAGGTTTACCAACAATTAAACATCGGAACCGGTAAAGATTTAGCCAGTTATTTTATCGATGGAATTAAAATTCCATATCATTTAATAGATATCATAGCAGTAAACGAACGCTACCATATCTATCAATTTCAACAAGATTTTTTTAAAGCAGTATCCGATATACAATCAAGGGGAAAGCGCGTGATAGTTTGTGGAGGTACAGGCTTGTATTTAGAATCGGTTATTACGCCTTTTGAATATACTGCAGTCCCAATCAATGAAAGCCTTAGAGCAGGTTTGCTAAATTTAGATTTACCAAATTTGCAGCGTATTTTTGAACAAATTCCGGCTATTCCTTTTTCTAATTTTCAACCCGATTTAACGACTCAAAAAAGAAGCATACGTGCCATAGAAATTAAAACCTTTTTACAAAAAAATACAATTCCAACTAATGATTTTCCGAAATTAACTTATCAAGTTTTTGCTTTAAATGTACCGGTAGCTATTCGAAATAAAAATATTGATGATCGGCTGCAAGCTAGGCTAGCGGAGGGTTTGCTTGATGAAGTAAAACAATTATTAGCAACTGGTGTGTTGCCCGAACAATTAAATTATTTTGGTTTAGAATACAAATATTGTTTAGCCTATTTACAAGGAAAGTTCGACCTGCCAACTTTACAATCTAAATTAAGTGTTGCCATTCATCAATATGCTAAAAGGCAATTAACTTATTTTAGGAAAATGGAAAAGGTTGGTATTGCTATCACTTGGCTTGATGCCCAAGACCAGCCAGTAGCTAATGTTTTAGCTGCAATAGAGGCAAAAAAATAACCTTCTGATGCAGAAGGTTATTTTTGTTAGTTTTTGATCATTCGTAAAAAAGTGCCTAATCGTTTTTTGAGGTCTTTCCGATCTACAATAAAATCGAGGAAACCGTGTTCTAACACAAACTCTGCAGTTTGAAATCCTTTTGGCAAATCTCTTTTAATAGTTTCTTTGATTACTCTTGGGCCTGCGAAGCCAATTAAAGCCCCAGGTTCAGAGATGGTGATATCACCAAGCATTGCATAAGAAGCGGTAACTCCGCCCGTTGTAGGGTCTGTACAGAGTGAAATATAAGGTAATTTGTTTTGTGCTAATAAAGCCAGTTTAGCAGAAGTTTTAGCCATTTGCATTAAAGAGTAAGCGGCTTCCATCATTCTGGCTCCACCAGATTTTGAAATAATCATGAAAGCATATTTATTGGCAATGCAATAATCAATGGCTCTACTAATTTTTTCTCCTACTACAGATCCCATGGAGCCACCAATAAAATTAAAGTCCATACAGCAAATCACTAAATCTTCGCCTTCCACTTTTCCGTGTGCTGTTCTCATAGCATCTTTGAGCCCGGTTTTAGCAATGGTATCTTTTACCCTTTCTGGATATTTTTTGGTATCAATAAATTTTAATGGATCGCCAGAGGTTAAATGCTCATCTAATTCCACAAAATGATTATCATCAAAAATAATATTAAAGTATTCTTTTGAACCAATTCTTAAATGGTAATTACAATGCGAGCAGAGGTAATGATGCGATTCTAAATCGGAAGTATATAATGGTTTTTTGCATGATGGACATTTATTCCAAATACCATCTGGTACATCTAACTTTTCGTCTGTAGATGTTAAAATACCATCATCTTTTCTTTTAAACCAAGCCATAGTAAATTTCCTATTTTAATTATGCAATTGTAACACCCTTATTTAAATAAACATCTTGGATCGCATTTAAAATAGCTACCCCTTCGTTCATTGGACGCTGAAAAGCTTTTCTACCTAAGATTAAACCTTGTCCACCTGCTCTTTTATTGATAACAGCTGTGGTCACTGCTTCTGCTAAATCGACAGCACCCTTAGACTCGCCACCCGAATTAATTAAACCAATGCGTCCCATATAGCAATTAGCTACTTGGTAACGGCATAAGTCAATGGGATTCATCGTAGACAATTCTGAATACATTTTTGGATGCGATTTTGCAAAGTTAATGGCAGTAAATCCACCATTGTTCTCTGGTAATTTTTGTTTAATAATATCTGCTTGAATGGTTACGCCTAAATGATTTGCTTGCGAAGTTAAATCGGCAGCAACGTGGTAATCTACGCCATCTTTTTTGAAACCGTTATTTCTAGTATAGCACCATAAAACTGTTGCCATGCCTAATTCGTGCGCACGCTCAAATGCTTTAGCCACTTCAATAATTTGACGATTTGATTCTGGGGCACCAAAATAAATGGTGGCACCTACTGCAGTTGCTCCTAAATTCCAAGCATCATCTACAGAACCAAACATAATTTGATCGTATTTATTTGGGTAGGTCATTAATTCGTTGTGGTTAAGTTTAACCATCATTGGAATTTTATGAGCATATTTTCTGGCAACAGATGCCAATACCCCAAAGGTAGTAGCTACTGCATTACAGCCGCCTTCTACCGCTAGTTCTATAATTTTATCGGGATCAAAATAAATGGGATTGGGTGCAAATGAAGCGCCTGCTGTATGTTCAATGCCCTGATCAACTGGTAAAATCGATAAATAACCAGTTCCAGCTAAACGGCCGTGGTTATACATAGATCCTAAACTTCTCAAAACTTGAGGGTTACGACTAGATCCTACAAAAGAACGGTCTAAAAAGTCCATTCCAGGTAAGTGTAACATGTCTTTTGTAAATGTTTTTGATTCGTGTTTTAATAGGCTGTCTGCCTCTGCACCAAGTAATTCTGTGATTTTGTCGATGGTCATTTGATCAAATTTAGGTTATGCAATATTACTCAATTTTAAGGTATTTTGAAAAATAAAAACTAAGGCTAATAATAGTATTTTGCTACTTTTTATATTTTCATTAAAGATAGGTAAACTTTAAATTTCGCTAAAACGTAGCTATTATTAATTAACTTTGGGTTAAAAATAAGAATATTTTTAGATGTCTATTCAAATTCAACTCATCACTGCTTCCGATATGCTGCAACAAGCATTTAACATCAGACGCGAAGTATTTGTAATCGAGCAAATGGTATCGGAAACAGAAGAATACGATCAGGAGGATTTTTCGACCCATTTTATTGCATTATATGATGGCTTACCAGTTGGTACCGCCAGATACAGAACTACTCCCAATGGTATCAAATTAGAAAGGTTCGCTATTTTAAAACCTTTCCGAAGTATGGGTGTGGGTTCGGCTATTTTGCAACATATGTTACAAGAGCTATCGGCTTTTGAAGGATTAATCTATTTACATGCGCAGTTAACGGCCATAGGTTTATATAGTAAATTTGGTTTCGAAGCCATTGGAGAACAATTTGAGGAAGCGGGAATTCAACATTTTAAAATGACCTACCAAAGGGCTTAAATGAATTTCAAAAAACACCTTTTCTTTTTATTACTGTTTCCGATTTTCTTTTTCGGATCAAAAGTTTATGCGCAAGATATTTATCTTAAAGGAAGGGTAACCGATGCCAATACCAACGAAGCCATTCCATTTGCAAACATCAAACTTAAAGGAAATTTTGCAGGCATCAGTACCGATTTTGATGGGTATTATACCATTAAAACCAATGTCAGTGTTGACTCTATCAATGCCAGTAGTTTAGGCTATCGTAGCAAAAGCAAACGATTAAAAAATAAAACAAATCAAACCATTGATTTTCAATTAAGCGCAAATACATTAGGCATTAAAGAAGTAGTCGTATTTGCAGGCATCAACCCTGCCATAGCGATCATCAAAAAAGCACAAGATAATAGACCATTACATAATAAAAATAACAGCATTGGAATCGAATACAGTAGTTATACCAAAATTCAAGTAGATGTAGATAATGTATCGCAGAAATTACGCAAACTAAAAATCTTAAGCCCTATTACTTCTTTGTTTGATAGTTTGGCGCAAACTGCAGGAGAAGAAGGCGATTTGCATATGCCTGTTTTTTATACAGAAAACCTCTCTGATGTGTATTTTGAATATAAACCCATCAACCGAAAAAAAGAAATCATCAAAGCCGCCAGAATCAATGCAGTGGGTATACGCACAGGAATGGCTTCCTCTCAGCTTACGGGAAATACATTGCAAGATCATAATTTCAACGATAACCGCGTTGGTTTTTTGGGTAAGGATTTTTTATCACCCATTGCAGATAATGCTTTTTTATTTTATCAATTTTATTTAGTGGATAGTGTCAATGTCAATGGCTCGAAATGTTATTTAATTAAGGTCAAGCCCAAGAACAACCAAGATTTATTATTTGTTGGCAATATTTGGATAGAAAGTAAAACCTATGCCATTTTACAATTAGATTTATCCATCCCAAAAACTGCCAATATCAATTTCATTGAACGCATTTTAATCCAACAAGAAATCACCATGATGCCTTCTGGTATTTGCATTCCAAGCAAAACAAGATTAGTGTATGATTTCGCAGATTTGACTAAAAACTTTGTTGGGCTAATTGCAAAAATTAATAATAGCAGTTATGATTTCAAAGAAGGCTTAGTCCATGATTCCACCTTTTTTGAAAGACCAGTTGTTTTAACCGAAGACGCTTTAGTCAAATCGGACACTTTTTGGCAAGCCAATCGTCCAGAACAGTTGAATAATAACGATCGTTATGTATACAACATGATAGATAGCATTAAGGCTATTCCTATTGTTCAGTTTGGGGTAAGTGCATTCTACACAACCTTTACAGGGCATTATACCATTGGTAAAATAGATTATGGAAATGTATTGAATGTACTTTCTTATAATAATATTGAAGGGTATAAATATAGAATTGGGGCCCGTACTAATTTTGATTTTAGCGATCGTTTAATTTTCAGAACGTATTTAGCTTATGGCCAAAAAGACCAACGCTTCAAATATAATTTACAAGCAGAATATTTATTGTCACGTAAACGATGGACAAAGCTTGGTTTAAATAGAAGAGTAGATATCGATCAAGTAGGTAATGACTATAAGTTTGATGATACCCAAACGTTTAATTCGGAGCAAAGTTTTTTATACAATGCCACCTCTCAAATCAATCGTTTTGCCTTATTAACACTTAAAAAAGAAAACAGGATTTGGTTAACTTCTGAATTTAAAAACGGCTTAACGGGCCGTGTAACCATTCAAAACATTGCCTATCATAATTATTTAAATAATGTTACCGATACTACTTTTAATATTTTACAAAAAGATTTTACCAGTTCAGAAATCATAATAGAAGGTCGATACGCTCACAATGAAATTAAAATTATTGATGACAATAAAAGGTATACCATTGAACGCTCGAGGTATCCCATTTTAATTGTTGGTTTAAAATTAGGTGTTAAAAATCTTTTGAATAGTGATTATAATTATTCGAGTTTATATTTTAACATCAGTCATAAATTACGCTTGGGTATATTAGGCAACTCCCGTTATACCATTAGAGGGGGAAAGGTTTTTACACCTGTACCATATAGTTTATTGGATGTTCCAAGAGGTAACCAAACGCCATTTTATGCTGCGGCTACCTTTAACCTAATGAACTATTTTGAATTCATCAATGATCAATATTTATCCATAGATTATTCGCATAATTTTGGAGGACTTATTTTTAATAGAATTCCCCTCTTTAAACGTTTAAAACTCCGCGAAGTGATTGCCTTCAGAGCGGTAACAGGTTCTTTGAGTAAAGCCAATCAAATTCCTTTAATCGTGAATACTTTCGGCACACTTGGTAAAAAACCATATATGGAGGCAAGTTTTGGTTTAACCAATCTTTTTAGAATTGTGAGGTTAGATTTTATCTACCGATTGACTTATACCAATGCTAATTATATTCAACAATATAATGCCATTCAAATAGCCAATGGCATAGAGGTGCCCTATAAAATCACTCCTTTTGGCGTTAAAATTTCATTAGATTTTGACTTTTAATTTACCTGAAATATTATTTAGCTGCTTGGCTCAAAATCTTATCTTTGTATAATGGTAGCGCAAAAAAAAGTAGCATTTTATACGCTTGGCTGTAAATTAAATTACTCCGAGACATCCGCTATTGGTCGCCTATTCGAAGATAGTGGCTATCAAAAAGTCGAATTTACCGATACACCTGCAGTTTTTGTGATCAATACTTGTTCGGTAACCGAAAATGCCGATAAGAAATGCCGAAAGGTAGTAAAAGAAGCACTGAAAATTTCGCCAGCAGCTTTTATCGTTATTATTGGATGTTATGCGCAATTAAAACCAGCAGAAATAGCTACTATACCGGGCGTAGATTTGGTTTTAGGGGCATCCGAAAAATTTCAATTACTCGATTATTTAAATGATTTACAAAAAACGCCTAAAGCGAAAGTATATAACCAACCCATAGCACAGGCTACCGAATTTATTTCTTCTTATTCTTACGGCGATCGAACGCGTACCTTTTTAAAAGTACAAGATGGTTGCGATTATACTTGTACTTTTTGTACTATTCCTTTGGCAAGAGGGAATAGTAGGAGCGATACCATCGAAAATGTGCTAGCCAATGCAAATCAAATTGCTGCTACGGGAACCAAAGAAATTGTATTAACTGGTGTAAACATAGGAGATTTTGGGGATAAAGAGCAGGGCACTTTTTTTGATTTAGTAAAAGCCCTAGATACCGTTACAGGTTTAGATCGTATTCGTATTTCTTCTATCGAACCTAATTTATTATCGGATGATATTATTCGCTTTGTAGCTAGTTCCAATCGTTTTGTTCCGCATTTTCATATTCCATTACAATCTGGATCTAATAAAATATTAGCATTGATGCGCAGAAGATATAAGCGCGAATTATATACCGATCGGGTTAATCAAATTAAAACATTGATGCCAGATGCTTGCATCGGTGTCGATGTAATTGTTGGATTTCCGGGCGAAACCAAAGAAGCCTTTTTAGAAACTTATCAATTCCTCAACGAATTGCCCATTTCTTATTTGCATGTATTTACTTATTCCGAAAGAGCCGACACGCTAGCCATTACCATGGACGGTGTGGTTCCGATGGCAGAAAGAAACGAACGCAGTAAAATGTTGCATATTTTATCAGAAAAGAAAAGACACGCTTTTTACGAAAGCCAACTTGGAAAACAAGCAAGGGTTTTATTTGAAGCAGATAACAAAGAAGGGTTGATGCATGGTTTTACCAGAAACTATGTAAAAGTGAGCACTAAATTTGATCCAATTTTAGTGAACGAATTAAAAACAATTCAATTAGTTGACTTCGATTCCTTTGGCGATGTAAGCATTGCAGAAGCAAACGAAGAAATTTTAAACCATCATTCTATCCAAGCCTAATATGTATCCTACTTTTTCAGATTTACTTTACGATTTAATTGGTATTCAAATTCCATTGCCCATTCAAATGTTTGGTTTAATGGTAGCCATTTCTTTTCTTGTAGGTAATTATATTATTGGATTAGAATTAAAAAGAAAATATTCCGAAGGGCTCTTAAGCAGTCATACAACAACCGTTATAGAGGGTTTACCCGCAACTAAAATGGAGCTATTGAGCAATGCTATTTTTGGATTTATTATTGGCTTTAAACTCTTTTTTTTAATAGGAAATTATGCGCAGTTTACCGCCAACCCGCAAGCTGCATTATTATCATTAGAAGGTAGTTTTTGGGGCGGTATTATTTCGGCAATTGCAATGGCTTATTGGGTTTACTACGAAAAAAATAGTAAAAAATTAGCCCAAGCCATCACTAAAACCATCGAAGTAATGCCGTATCAAGTAATGGGTAATTTAACCATATTAGCTGCGGTGTTCGGCATTCTTGGTGCTAAAATATTTCATAATTTAGAGAATTTCGATACCTTTTTAGCAGATCCAATTGGGTCTTTATTGAGCTTTTCTGGTTTGACATTTTATGGCGGATTAATTTGTGGATTTGCTGCGGCAATTTGGTATGCACGAAGCAAGAATATAAAAACCATTCACTTACTAGATGCAGCTGCTCCAGGAATCATGATTGCTTATGGCATTGGCAGATTGGGTTGCCAATTGTCTGGTGACGGCGATTGGGGAATTGTCAATACGACTGCAAAACCAAGCTGGATAAGCTTTTTACCAGATTGGGTTTGGTCATTTAAATTTCCACACAATGTTATTTCCGATGGGGTTCCTATTCCAGGATGTGTTGGCAGACACTGTATGGAATTACCATTGCCAGTTTATCCAACATCATTATACGAAGCCATCATTGCCATTACTTTATTTTTTGTTTTATGGGCAATGCGTAAACGCATTAAAATTCCTGGATTATTGTTTTGTGTTTATTTGATGATGAATGGCATGGAACGGTTTTTTATTGAAAAAATTCGCATCAACAATCTTATCCAATTTGCTGGATTCCAATTTACCCAAGCAGAATTAATTGCAAGTATTATTTTCCTACTTGGTTTGAGTGGCTTTGTTTACCTTATATTAAATAACAACAAAAAAAATGGAAGCATCGCAGCCTAAAAAAAGATTTCATCGCTTACATACGGCCAGAAAAAAGGCCTATCAAAATAAAGCCATTCGTTATATTTTTTCGGGCGGAACTGCAACGCTGGTAGATGTTTCGGTGTTTTTTATGATCTATAATTTTGTGTTGCATCAGCAAGATTTTGTTTACGATCATATCCGTATTGCTTCCCATGTAATTGCATTATGTGCTTCTTTCCTAATGGGTTTAATCACTAATTTTTTAATCACCAAATATTTTGTTTTCAGCGAATCGGCATTGCGAGGCAGAGATCAGTTTGCTCGTTATTTAATGGTAGCGGCTATTACTTTTGTCGGTAATTATTTTATGATGAAAGTGTTGGTAGAAGTTTTTGGCGTTTGGCCAACGGCAGCAAGGCTGATGGCTGTTGCCACCATTGCGCTTTTAAGTTATCGATTACATAAAGCATTTACTTTTAAAGTAAAAATTCCTAAAAATTAAATGAGCAATTACCAAAAAATTACCGAAGAACTCACCTTGTTAACGCAATCGGTAGCTAATTATATTGCTTCAGAAGCCCTTCTTTTTTCGAGTGAGGCAATAGAACATAAAGGCTTAAACGACTTGGTTTCTTATGTTGATAAAACTGCCGAAATGCTATTGGTTAAAGGCTTACAGCAGATTTTACCAGGGGCTGGTTTTATTACTGAAGAAAATACCATTTCGCAACAAGCCAACGATTTTCAATGGATCGTGGATCCATTAGATGGCACAACCAATTTTATTCATTCCTTACCATGCTATTCTATTAGCGTTGCTTTAATGTTTCAAAACGAATTGGTAGTAGGAGTGGTGCACGAAGTAAATCGAAACGAATGTTTTTATGCCTGGAAAAATGGCGGTGCTTTTTTAAATGGTAAAGCCATTTCGGTATCTAACAAACCTACATTACAAGATTCTTTAATAGCTACCGGATTTCCCTATACCGTTTTCGAAGAAATTGACGATTATTTAAAATTATTAAAAGAACTCATGAAATGTTCTCATGGGCTACGCAGACTGGGTTCTGCGGCAGTAGATTTAGCCTATGTAGCCTGTGGTCGATTCGAATCTTATTTTGAATATAACTTAAATGCTTGGGATGTAGCGGCAGGTTGTTTAATAGTAAAAGAAGCAGGAGGACAGGTTACAGACTTTAAGGGCGAAAACGACTTTGTATTTGGACGAAGAGTAGTGGCCAGTAATCAACTCACACACGAAGCTTTATTAACGATAATCCAAGCAAATTTTAAGAAATAATTTTAGAAAAAAAAATCCCCGAATAAGTATCGGGGATTTTTTTTATGTTATCGTATTTATACTGCAGCTATGATGTTAAGCAGCAGGTTCTGCTACTTCTCGTAAATCTACAGATACTAATCTCGAAACGCCTTGTTCTACCATAGTTACACCATATACCACATCGGTACTTGCAATGGTGCGTTTATTATGGGTAACAATAATAAATTGCGATTCGTTCGAAAACTTGCGAATGATTTTATTGAATTTATCAATGTTTGTATCATCTAAAGGTGCATCCACCTCATCAAAAATACAGAACGGAGCCGGTTTCAATAAATAAAGGGAGAATAAAATCGCTGTAGCCGTAAGTGTCTTTTCTCCTCCAGATAATTGATTGATTGTTAAAGGGCGTTTGCCTTTTGGTTTTGCAATAATATCAATATCCGAATCCAATGGATCTTCTGGGTTTAACAAAATCAAATCACAAGAATCTTCTTCGTTAAATAATGACCTAAATACAATGATAAAGTTATCTCTGATTTGGGTAAAGGCTTCCATGAATTTCACTTTTGCCGTATCGTCAATCTCTTTAATGGTATCTAATAAAGAGGCTTTCGCTTCTAATAAATCGTTCTTTTGATCGGTAATGAAAGTAAATCGTTTATTCATCTCGTCGTAGGCTTCCATTGCTAATGGGTTAATGGCGCCATAATTATCGATTTGATTTTTGATTTTATCTGTTTTGATTTTTAATGCATTCTCGTCTTCTCCTTCTGGAATCTCCACTTCTGCTAAGTCGTCAATGTCTACGCTAAACTCTACCGATAGTCTTTCTTTTAATGAAGTTAATTCCATTCTTAACTCTGTTTTCTTATCTCGAAGATTGGTAAATACTTGTTCTGATTCTTCTTTTTCGTGACGAACCATACGCAATTTATCTTCCATTGTAGAGATTTGCGCTCTAGCTACTTGGTATTCGTTTTCCGCTTCAGTAGTTGCTTTTTCAATGGCATCTTTCTCTTCGTACATACTCAATAATTCGGTATCCGAATTATCATGCATTTTTAAGATTTCTTCCATGCCTTTGCTTGCCGCTTCGTATTCTGCTGCATTGATCGCAATTCTGTCGGTTAAAATTTTCAGGTTGTTTTCTTTGTATTCAATTTCTTTTTCTAAAGCAGAAACCCTGTTTTGTTGTTGGTGGAAAGAAATATTTCTTTGATTATAAGTAGATGATCTTTCGGTTAATTGATCATTTAAATCATTGAAATTGGCCTGAACGGTTAATGCATGCTCCGAAAAGGATTCTTTATTTTGCAAAGCATTTGCTAATTCAGGAACCATATTTGTTAACTGCGTTTCATAATCGGCAATTTTAGAAAGTATATCTTCTCTTCTAATACTGCTATTGCTTATGAAATTTAAATATTGCTCTTGTCTAGTTTGGTACGAAATTAATTCGGTGTTGATTTTATTAATTTCATCTTTCAAATTGGCAAGGTATTCTTGTTGGGTACTTTGCTTCAATTTTAAATGATGCGCCGTTAATTCATCCAGTTGTTGATTAAATTTATCGATAAACTGATTGATGTCTTTGATCTCTAATTCTAAAACCGCTAAGTTTTTAGCCCTACCAATTCTTTTACCTTCAAATAAACCAACGGATCCGCCAGAAAGCGATACCTTGGTTTTATTGAATTTACCGCTTTTGGCTAATAATACTTTGCCTTCCAGGGTATCCGAACTAATCATTTGATCTTCGTCTTGTGTAATTACCATTACATTACCCAATAAATGGTAGGCAAGTCTTTGGTATTTATAATCCACGTTAATCACTTTTAATGCAGGAATTAAAGCGTTGTTATCGGCTGCAACTTCTGGCATCGGAAGGTCTTTAAGCGCTTCTAACACAAAAAAGTTTGCTTTACCTTTAGCAGACTGCCCAAGCAATTGAATGCCCGCGCGCGCCTCTTGATAGGTGTCTACAACATAATAATTTAAATAGCTCTCTAAATAACTTTCAATGGCAATTCTGTAATCTTCTTCGCAAAATAAAACATCCGAAAGTAAAAGTGCATTTTTAGACCAGTCGTTGTTTTTCTTTAAGAATTTAATAGACTCTGGAAAACCTTCTAAACTCTCTACTAAACTTTTGGTTAAGTTAAATTCGTTTTGTTTAGCATCTAGTTTTCTGGTCTCTCTTGCAAAGCGTTCTTTGATTTCGGCAATTTTCTGATCTGCCTCTTCAATGTCTTTCTTTAATTGCTCTTCTAAGTTATTGGTATTTTGATAAGCATCATTGGCTACTTTAAGTTGAGCGCTTAATCTATCGATTTCCTTATCAAACTCAATCATTTCTTCTTGGCGAAGATTTGTTTCGGTGGTTGTTCTGGTAATCTCTTGCTCTAAACCTAATTTTTGAACGGTTAAAATTTCAATTTCTTTCTCGTTCTTATAAATAATATTTTGGTTTTCTTGCAATTGGGTTTGCGCAATTTCTAAGCTGCTTCTGCCTTGTTGATGCGATTCTTTAAGAATATCAACTTGCGATTTTAATTCGGCTAATTCGTACTCAATTTCGTTTAATATTTTTTGCTCGGTTAAAATTGATTGTTGAACAATGTCCAATTGCGAATTGATTTCTGTAACAGATGATTTGTCTATTGATAAATCAGTCGTAATTTTGCGTTCCTTTTCTTGAAGAAATGTCAAGCGTTCATTTTTAATTTTTTTTTCGTTTTCGTAGCTACGAATTTTAGCGATAAAATCGTTTAAGGTTTTTTGTTGGTGTGCAAGCTCTTTTTCTTTATTCAAAGAATCGAGTTTTATTTCTTGAATATTTGCTTCGATGGCATCTATGGAAGTCGCAAACTGACTTTTCTCGTCGTTAAAGGCAACTTCTTGTTTTTCTAAATCTTCCATTGAGCGCTTCAAGCCCCCAATTCTAAAGGTTGCTACTTGCGTGCTTAATTCTTTGTATTGCTCTTTAAGCTTATAATAACGTTCTGTTTTTTTAGCCTGAGATTCTAAGGTTTTTAAGTTCTTTTCAATTTCAAAAAGTAAATCGTCTACTCGATTTAAATCGTCTTCGGTATCTTTTAATTTATTAAGTGTTTGTTTTTTTCTGATTTTATATTTAGAAATTCCAGCAGCTTCTTCAAAAAGTGATCTTCTTGAATTGTCTTTGTTTGCCAAAATTTCTTCAATCATTTTTAATTCAATGATAGAGTAGGAGTCCGAACCAATTCCTGTATCTAAGAATAAATCGGTGATATCTTTTAACCTACATTGCACATCGTTTAATCGATACTCGCTTTCGCCAGTTCGGTAAAGCTTACGGGTAATGGTAACCGTTGTATAATCGGTTGGTAATACATTTTTGGTATTATCAAAGGTTAAAGAAACCTCTGCTAAATTTGCTGGCTTGCGGGTTTTGGTACCATTGAAAATAATGTTTTCCATTTTTTCTGAACGCAAAGTTTTGGTGCTTTGTTCACCCAAAACCCAGCGAATGGCATCCACCACATTTGATTTACCACATCCATTTGGCCCAACAATGGCCGTAATTCCTTCATCAAAATTGACGGTTATTTTATCGCCAAAACTTTTAAAGCCTTTAATTTCTAATGATTTTAATCTCACAAATTCCTCCGTTTTTACTCCTAAATATCCATAGAATAGCTTGCTTTATCAATATTAATTATTCACAAAATATGTGGATAAGTAAAGCATAAGTATTTTTTTAGATAGCTAATTATCAATAGTTTAAAAAATTAATGTAAATTCTGTTAATAAAGATATACACAAAAAAAGAGGCTCCATTTGGAACCTCTTTTTTATAGGGAATATTTTAAGATTAATAATACCTTAATCGAATCACACCAGCAATAGATTTTGCTAATCGGATAACTTGACGCGTATAACCATATTCGTTATCATACCAAACATATAAAACAGCACCTTTGCCATCTTTTGCTAAGATGGTTGCCGGGCTATCTACAATAGAAGCATGGGTATTACCAATTAAATCGCTCGAAACTAATTCATTTGAAATAGAATACTCAATCTGTTCCACTAAATCTCCAAATAAGGAAGCTTGTTTTAAGGAATCATTGATAGCCGCTAAACTCACCTCTTTTTTAAAGTTTAAATTTAAAATGGCTAAGGAAACATCTGGTGTTGGAACCCTTACGGCATTGCCAGTTAAAATACCCGTTAAATGCGGTAATACTTTTGACACTGCTTTATCCGCGCCAGTTTCTGTAATTACCATATTTAAAGCAGCCGAACGGCCTCTTCTATATTTTTCGTGGTAATTATCTAATAAATTTTGATCGTTGGTATAAGAGTGAACTGTTTCGATGTGTCCTTTTTCAATTCCAAAGGCTTCGTCAATTACTTTTAAAACTGGAACAATGGCATTGGTGGTACAAGATGCGGCAGAAAAAATATTTTCGTCGGCAGCTTGTTGTTCGTGGTTAACTCCAAATACAATATTGGGTACGCCTCCACCTGGTGCGGTTAATAAAACTTTGGCAACACCTTTTGCCTTTAAATGACTTGCTAAACCTTCTCGGTCTCTTAGTACACCGGTATTGTCGATCACTAATGCCTCGTTAATTCCGTAAACAGTATAATCTATGCTTGCCGCATCTTTAGCCGCAATCATGGCAATTGTTTGCCCATTAATAATTAACGCTTTGTTTTCGAAATCTTCTACAATGGTGCCATTGAATGGGCCATGTACTGAGTCGTATCTTAATAAATCGGCTCTTTTGCTAATATCTTTATCCGAATTGCTACGGGTAACAATGGCTCTCAATCTTAATTGTTCTCCTTTGCCTGCTTGCATCACTAATTCTCTTGCGGCAATTCTTCCAATTCTACCAAAGCCATACAAAACAACATCTTTTGGCTTCAATACTTTTTTATCTAATCCAATATGTGCGGCTAATTTTGATTGCACAAAATTTGCAATGGAATTAAAATTATTTTTTTCTTCGAGCCATTCTGAAACTAATCTGCCAAGGTCTATGCGAGAAGGAGCAATGGCCAAAGATGCAATTTCATTGGCAATGGCAAGGGTGTCTTCAATTTCGATGGCTTTACCAATAATTTGTTGTGCATATAAATGACTACTTAAAATTTCACTTGCACTTACATCAATTAATGGTTTTCTAAATAAAACCAATTCAATGGCATTATCGAAAGATAATTTGCCAACTACATTAATCAGTTCGATGGCCTGTTTTTCTTTGGCAATCCAAACTTTTAACTCTGTTTCGTATTTGTTTAACATAGGATGTTTTTATAGGTGCCCAAAAATAAAAAAAGATTGAACATTAATTTAATATTAACATTCAATCTTTTTAACATTTAAGAAATTATCCTAAATATGACTTCAGTATTTTGCTTCTAGAAGTGTGTCTGAGGCGTTGTAAGGCCTTATCCTTAATTTGGCGAACTCTTTCACGGGTAAGGTTAAATTTCTCGCCAATTTCTTCTAATGATAAGGCATGATTGGTTCCTAATCCAAAAAACAATACGATAATTTCTCTTTCTCTTTCTGTTAAAGTAGCCAAAGATCTTTTAATCTCCTCACTCAACGATTCGTTGATTAACATGCTATCTGTTTGAGGCGTATCTTGGTTTTCTAATACATCTAATAAGGTATTTTCTTCCCCTTGAACAAAAGGCGCATCCATAGAAACATGGCGACCAGAATTACTCATGGTATCTGAAATTTTATCTACTGTAGTTTCTAATAAAATCGCTAATTCTTCTGGAGAAGGTTCTCTTTCGAATTCTTGTTCTAATTTAGAAAATGCTTTACTGATTTTACTTAAAGATCCTACTTGATTTAAAGGTAATCTTACAATTCTAGATTGCTCTGCAATTGCTTGTAAAATAGATTGGCGAATCCACCAAACGGCATAGGATATAAATTTAAATCCTTTGGTTTCGTCGAAACGTTTAGCTGCTTTAATTAAGCCTAAATTACCTTCGTTAATCAAATCACCTAAGGTTAAACCTTGGTTTTGATATTGTTTAGCTACCGAAACCACAAAACGAAGATTGGTTTTGGTTAACCTTTCTAATGCGGCTTGATCGCCTTCTCTAATTTTTTGAGCTAAAATAACTTCTTCTTCAGCGGTAATTAAGTCTACTTTACCGATTTCGTGTAAGTATTTATCTAAAGACTGACTTTCTCTGTTCGTAATCGATTGGGTGATCTTGAGTTGTCTCATTTATCCTCCTGGTGGGTTTAAGTTAAAGGTTGCGAATTTACTAAAAAATATGCGAAAAACCAATTATCTGCCATATTACAGGCCTTTTAGCCAAAATTTCAGACATCGCTTTCTGCGCTCTGTTACTAGCAAAAATCGTACCTTAAAATGCTTTTGTCAGGTTTTAAATTAGGTTAAATCTGCAAGTAGGTGAGTAGAAGCTATTTTTACCCCTTTTTCGCCTGCAATTATTTTTGCACATTCTACTTTTGGATCGTGTTCAAAAAATAGTGTCCAATTTTCTTGCATGGCAGTTGTCAAAAAATCTGCTTTTTCAGACATCGAAAGTAATGGTCGAGTATCGTAGGCCATAACATAGGCTAAGCCTAAATGACCGCTCGAAGGTATCAAATCTGC
Organism: uncultured bacterium; assembly: GCA_903828245.1. Taxonomy (GTDB): domain Bacteria; phylum Bacteroidota; class Bacteroidia; order Sphingobacteriales; family Sphingobacteriaceae; genus CAIKLP01. The sequence continues at coordinate 45,999 of CAIKLP010000025.1, forward strand.
ACAGAATGCAATTTTTTCTTCTTTATAATTGATGATCGGCAGCATCATGTGATCGGTATGTCCAGAGCTGAATCGGATATTAATATTATTTGAAAATTGCCCATGATCTGCCACAAATTGTAATTGACCACTTTCTTGAATGGGAAGAATATTTTCTTTTAGAAAAGAAGCCTTTTCTCGGGGATTTGGTTCGGTGGCCCATTTCCAATGATCCGCATGGCTCCAATAGGTGGCATTTGGAAAAGCAGTGCTTAGTTTTCCATCAGCTTCTTTATTAATACTTCCGCCGCAATGATCAAAATGTAAATGGGTTAAAAGCACATCGGTAATATCCGAAAAATCGACTCCTGCTGCATGCAATGATTTTTCTAAACTGGCATCACCATGTAAAAAATAATGGTTAAAAAATTTAGCTTCTTGTTTATTTCCAATCCCATTGTCAATTAAAATTAAGCGATTGCCATCTTCGACTAATAAACAACGCATGGCCCAGGTACACATATTGTTTTCGTCGGGTGGATTGATATTTTGCCACATCGATTTTGGAACAACACCAAACATGGCACCTCCATCTAATTTGAAAAATCCGGTATCTATTGTTTGTATTCTCATAGCCTAAATGTTAATGATGGTGGAAGATAAGACATATCGCTTAAACAAAAAAGCGCCATTAAAAAAATTAATGGCGCTCTTGTTATTGCTATTGATTACATGTGAATTACTTCACCGTAGGCATCTGCAGCCGCTTCCATTATCGCTTCAGACATGGTAGGGTGTGGATGAACTGTTTTAATTAATTCGTGACCTGTGATTTCTAATTTTCGAGCAACAACTGCTTCCGCAATCATCTCGGTTACATTGCTGCCAATCATATGACATCCTAAAAGTTCGCCATATTTAGCATCGAAAACTAATTTTACAAAACCATCTTTACTACCAGATGCGCTTGCTTTACCAGATGCAGAGAAAGGAAACTTTCCAACTTTTACTTCGTAACCAGCTGCTTTAGCAGCTTTCTCTGTCATTCCAACAGAAGCTACTTCTGGATTACAATAAGTACAACCTGGTATGTTATTATAATTTAATGCTTCTACTTTTTTACCTGCAATTTTTTCAACACAAATAATTCCTTCTGCAGAGGCTACGTGTGCTAAGGCTTGGCCTGGGACAATATCGCCAATGGCATAAATTCCAGGAATATTGGTTCTGTAAAATTCATCTACTAACACTTTTCCTTTATCTGTTTTTACACCACATTCTTCTAAACCAATATTTTCGATATTAGCAGTAATACCTACTGCAGATAACACTACTTCAGCTTCAATAATCTCTATTCCTTTTGCTGTTTTTATAGAAACTTTGCATAAATCTGCACTGCTATCTACCGATTCTACAGCAGAACCTGTCATGATATTGATACCCGATTTTTTGAAAGAACGCGCTAAGTTTTTAGAAACGTCTTCATCTTCTAAAGGCACAATATTATCTAAAAATTCTACAATGGTTACTTTTGTTCCCATTGCATTATATACATATGCAAATTCACAACCAATGGCTCCAGAGCCAACAATAACCATAGATTTAGGTTGTTTCGCTAAAGTCATGGCTTGACGATAGCCAATCACTTTTTTACCATCTTGTTTTAAATTTGGTAATTCTCTTGATCTGGATCCTGTAGCTAAAATGGTATGTTTAGCCGTATAATTTGTTTTTTTACCATCTGCTGCAGTCACTTCAATTTGACCACCTTTTTTGATAACGCCTGTACCTTCAATTACATCAATTTTATTTTTTTTCATTAAAAATTGAATGCCTTTGCTCATGCCATCGGCCACATCTCTACTTCTTTTTATTACAGCAGAAAAATCGGCAGATGCACCATTAACATTAATTCCGTAATCGTTTGCATGATTGATATATTCAAATACTTGCGCACTTTTGATTAAAGCTTTAGTAGGAATACAACCCCAATTTAAGCATACTCCGCCTAAATTTTCTTTCTCAATTACCGCTGTTTTTAAGCCTAATTGCGAAGCTCTAATGGCTGTTACGTAACCACCTGGGCCACTTCCTATAACAATAACATCATAATTCATATGGTTCTTTTTTTCTTTAAATGAATGTACAAAAATAGCGATTTAGATGATAAAATGATCATGCTTTTAGAATTATTCTAAGCCAGAAATCATTTTGTTTTTTGGGTATTTTAGCTCATATCCAAAGCCCAATACTTTTTGTTCGTTTGGATTCAATTTCAGTTTCCAAGTTAACTTACCCGTTTCCATATCATATTTACCATCTAAGGAATGGAGCTTTACTTCAATTGATTTGTTTTTACTAATGGGCGCTTGGTCTTCGATAGTTAAATCGATGGATGTTTTTTTATTATTTAATATTTTAATATTGAAATTTAAACTGGCTGTTTGGTAGCCCGATAATAATTTATGTGAACTGAATTCTTTCACCTTTATTCTTTCTACCAAGATGTTGGGGTCTTTGCCTAAGGAAACCTGAAGCGTATCATCAAATTGCATGGTATTTAAAAATGTTTCCCCAACATATGCATCTTCGAAATAAACACTGGCATTACCTGCAAGTAAATTTAAATTATTCCAATTTGGAATACGGCTAATGAGATAAGCATGAGGATCTAGTTTTGGAATAGCCATGTATTGATATAATGCAGCAAGGGTATCGGATTTTATTTCGATCACTTTATTTTCTTGTGAAGAGGCAACCGAGCTGAGGGCATTTATTTCATAGCTAATGGCTAATTGATTTTCTGTCTCTGTTACGCTAGGAGCCATAGCCATTTGGGTCACACTCGCTTTTTCCATCATATCGAAACTTTTCGTTCTTTGATAGGAATAAATATCGCTGTATAATGGATTTAAAGCTGGTAAAATGCCATTATCTATTGGGTTTCCGGTAGATAATGTAATTTTTACTTGCTCCCAATCGATGCCCGTGTTTTGAAACACATTTGCTTTTTGTTGTATAAAAATAGGGGCAGTAATGTTTGCCACTCTTAAATCATAAATTGGATTCCAACCCGCATCATTTACTAAATAATTTAGACGTAAGTTTTTGCTTGTATTTTCATTTGCCATTAAACTAATTTTCAAAGAACAATAATCGTTGGTGTTGGACAAATTTGCCAATGTTTTTTCTAATTGATTAATAGTATTTAAAATGGGTTTAATTTTTTTATCTAAACGATAAATATCTTCTTTAATAACCGGAATTCTTGATTTATAAATTGCGGTAAGATCTTCTATTTCGCCTGCAAGATCTGTTTTATTGCTTAAGTTTTTATTGGCTAATAATATTTCTAATTCTTGTTCGAGTGTATACTTTTTATTGTTTAAAGTGATCAATTGGTCTTGGTAATTAGCAATCGAGTCTGTAACTCTTAGACCAGCTTGGGTTTGTAGTGCAGCTCTTTTATAGTCGGTAATAGGTGTTAATTGGACAATTCGAATACCAGCATCGGCACTTACTTGGATACTATTTTTAAGGATAGATTTTGGTAAATTATCGATGATAACCGTATTTAAACCAGTATTAAGGTTCAATATGACCTTACTTTTGATCTCCGCAAGGTTTCTAAAAACAGTGATTTCTTGAATTTTTTCAGCGGCAAGGATGTTATTTTCTTGTGAGAAAAGAGTTAAACTACTGATTAATAATAAGTTTAATAATAAAATATGCTTCATTTTGT
>CAIKLP010000026.1 GCA_903828245.1 uncultured bacterium
AACAAATTTGTGCTCCGAATTTGCATATCCAAATTAGATTACGGGAGCAGCATTATAGTCGATATGCGAATGGTCATCAGATCTATCAGTAATTGGTTTCTTAGGTTGAACTAATTTGCCTATATATACAGCAGTTGAATTAGTACCAACTTTTAAAAGGTCATTAAGGTTTTAGAGTTAATCAGTTAGATCCTTTGAATTATCAATAAGAGTGTTAAACATCTCAATTTTGTTATTCCATTCCAAATTTTTATCATCCAGTATTTTTTAAGCCTTCTCCTCATCAGCTAATTTTTTCTAATGTTTCAACTGATTGGCTCTAACTGTAGATTAGACTTGTTATTCTGTAACGGCTTAACGTTATGTTTAGGAAACGTTAAGCAACCACTTTCCGAGGAAATCTACTGGGTTTTATGGGTTTGTTTTATACAAAAATGCCATTCCTTTTGCAATTACTTTGCCGATTTCATCAGACTTTAAGTATTCTGCATCTGAAGTGTCGTGGTCTATATTTGCCATTTGAATTTTATTATTATTACAAAAATTTGAATAAAATAATATGGGGTTTTGGGGTTTTGGGGTTTTGCAGCAGGATTTTCAAGTGTATAGGCAAAATCTACGGTAATAGATTTATAACTTTTATATTTCACACTTACGCCAGCTAAAATAGCATTGGCTTTTTTATCTACTTGTGCAAAACCAAAATTTACTTGTAAAAAAATTAAAGCGATTATTATAAGACTACACTTTCTCATGATATTTTTAAACAGCATTAAGCTTTAAGATTTGTTGTTATTAATAATGGTATTGATATGCTGCTCCAAAGAATACTCGTCTTTAATGAGCACCTCTCTGGCTTTAGAGCCTTCGAACGGACCCACAATACCAAAGGCCTCTAGTTGATCAATAATTCGACCCGCACGGTTATAACCTAATTTTAATTTTCTTTGAATTAGTGAAGTGGATCCTTGTTGGTGCATCACAATTAATCTTGCAGCATCTTCAAATAAACTATCTCTTTCGTCAGGATTAAAATCTTTTGAACTTCCTTCGGCAGTTTCATCTACATATTCTGGCAAAATATGCGCACTGGCATAGGCCCTTTGTGAGCCAATAAACTCCGTAATTTTTTCTACTTCTGGTGTATCTACAAATGCGCATTGCAATCGAATAATATCACTGCCTGTAGATAAAAGCATATCGCCTCGACCAATTAATTGCTCCGCTCCTCCTGCATCTAAAATAGTTCTCGAATCAATTTTAGAACTTACCCTAAATGCCAAACGACCCGGAAAGTTTGCTTTGATGGTTCCAGTAATTACATTCACAGAGGGCCTTTGCGTAGCAATTACCAAATGAATACCAATAGCTCTTGCTAATTGGGCTAACCTTGCAATTGGCGTTTCAATTTCTTTACCAGCAGTCATCATTAAATCGGCAAACTCATCTATTACCAAAATAATATAAGGTAAATAACGATGTCCTTCTTGTGGATTTAATTTACGGCCAATAAATTTAACATTGTATTCTTTTAAATTTCTTACATGTGCGTCTTTTAATAACTCGTAACGCTGATCCATTTCTATACACAATGAATTTAAAGTATGCACTACTTTTTTCGTGTCGGTAATAATTGCATCACCATCACCTGGCAATTTTGCCAAGAAATGTCTTTCAATTTTTCTAAATAAAGTTAATTCTACTTTTTTAGGATCGACCATCACAAACTTAATTTGCGATGGATGTTTTTTGTATAAAAGAGAAATCAATAAAGCGTTTATACCAACCGATTTACCTTGACCCGTTGCCCCAGCCATTAATAAATGGGGCATCTTAGCCAAATCCACAATATATACTTCGTTTGAAATGGTTTTACCTAAAGCAATGGGTAAGTCCATGGTAGTGGTTTGGTATTTCTCGGAAGCCAATACCGAACGCATCGAAACCATTTCTGGATTTTGATTCGGTACTTCTATACCAATAGTTCCTTTACCCGGAATTGGTGCAATAATACGAATACCCAAAGCAGATAAACTCAAGGCAATGTCGTCTTCTAAATTTTTAATTTTAGAAATACGCACACCAGCTGCAGGAACTATTTCGTAAAGCGTAACTGTTGGACCAATCGTCGCTTTAATTTTTGCAATGTCAATATTATAATGTCCAAGTGTTTCTACAATCCTATTTTTATTGCGCTCTAATTCTTCTGTGTTTACGGCAATTTTACTGCTCCCATAATTTTCTAATAAATCGAGGGTTGGGTATTGATAAGAAGATAAATCGAGGGTTGGATCGTACTCGCCTAATTCTTTTACCAAGTTTGCCGCTAATAAATCGGTATCGGTCGGGCTTCCAATTTCTGGAGTAGCTTCGGGTGCTACAATAGCCATTTCTAAAGGAACTTCTTCCGCTTCAATTGGGTTTGGTTTTTTATACGAAACTGTTTCGAAAGCCTCTTCTTCCGATTCGGTTTCGGGTTCAGAATCCATTTCGCTCATTAGCTCCATGCTATCTTCTGCCTGTTTTAAAACCGGCATTTGTGCTTCGTTCAATGGTTTATTTAAAATTGGAAACTCCACCGAGGTAGGTTTTGCTTCAAATTCTGGCTTAATTAATTCTGCTTTACGATTGGCTTCTACAGGCAATAGGGCTTCTTCATCTAGTGTATCAATAATTTTCTTTTCAAGCTTTTTGATAGGCGATTTAAATTCAAAATTATAAGCGATGACTAAACAACTTATTCCAGCAAATATCAATAAACCTGCAGTTCCAATTTTACCTAATATGGCATTTAAAAAAGCATTGATGGAAATGCCATAACCACCGGCCAAAAAGTAATAATCTGTTTGAATAAAACTAATGATGAAACCAATAGTGGCAGAGATGAAAACCAATAGGAATAAGGAATAGGCGATACTTTTAGAAATATTTAATAAAGCAACTTTAAATAAAATTCTAAAGCCTAATAGAAAAAAAGTAAATACAAATATAAAAGAAGCGATGCCAAACCATCTGTGAATAAAAATATGCGAAATTAATGCACCTGTTATGCCAAGCCAATTTTCTACTTTATTGTTTTGGGCATCAAAAAGAATATTAAGGCCAGCATTGGCAACCACACTTTGGTCATCTTGCCAGGTTAATAAAAAAGCACAGAAAGCAACAAAGAAATAAAGTGAACATAGTAATAAAAGTAAACCCGATATTTTAACAGCGCGTCCGTCGGTAAAGAAATCTAAAAAAGAAAAAGACTTTTCTGTTTGCTTTGCTTTTGCCGCATTTACCTTCTCCGATTTTTTAGGCGCAGAATTTGCAATCGAAACGGGTTCCGATTCTTGCTCCTGTATCTCTGTTGGTAATGGTGATTTTAATTTATTAGCCATTATTTTGCTTTAAATGCAAATATAAATTTATAAAAATTGCAAAATGTGTATGTGAAGAAGTTTTTCTGATTTATCAAGATATCCACAATACGCTTATTATCTTCAGTAAATCAAGAGTTTACGCAAAGTATAAAATCTTTAAAATCGCGCTTTTGTAGCGATTTAAGCTTAAAAGTTATTCGGATAGCAATTCTTCAGCAAAACTTTCCATGTGTATGCCATCAAAATTACCCGAGCTCATTAAAAGTAAATTGCAGTTTTCCCATCTTTTTGACTTCAAATAAGCTTGCAATTTATCCGATTCGGTAAAGACCATTAAATCTTCGCGCGCAAAAGCAGCGGTTACTTGTTCGATGCTAATGGGTGCTAATTTTTTATGTGCAATGGTATGTGGATTGAAATATACAATCGCTTCGTCTGCGGTATTCATGCAACCATGGTATTCTTTTAAAAACTCCGCGGTTAAACTACTAAAGGTATGCAACTCCATACAAGCAATTAATTTTCTGTTTTCAAATTGATTTTTAACAGCGGCCGTTGTTGCCATTAATTTAGAAGGAGAATGTGCAAAATCTTTATAGGCATTACACGATTTATTTTTTGCAATGAGTTCTAATCGTTTAGAGGCACCATTAAAAGTTTGCATATGTTGGTAGAAATCGGATTCGGCTAAACCCAATTCCATACACACCAATTTAGCAGCATTGATATTTTGTAAATTATGATCTCCAAAAATACGCAAAGGCACTGCTCCTGCTGCTGTTGTTAAATAGGTGATGCCTTCTGTGGTGCTGGCATCATGCGCTAAATAAGGAATTTTGCGGATGTCTGTTCTGGGATGTTGGATCACTAAATTGGATAATACCGCATCCTTTGCCGAATAAATTAAGACTGCATTGGGCTCCAAAGTATCGATGAATTGCGCAAATTGTTGCAAATAAATTTCGAAGGTTGGAAAGACATTGATGTGATCCCAGGCAATGCCACTGAGCACCGCAACATGACCTTTGTATAAATGAAACTTTGGTCTGCGATCTATGGGTGATGATAAATATTCGTCTCCTTCTAAAATAATTGTTTTTGCATCGTCGGTAATTTTAACCATGGTATCGAAGCCACGCAATTGCGCACCAACCATATAATCTATTGGAAAATGATTGGCTTGAAGTACATGCAAAATCATGGCGGTAATAGAAGTTTTTCCATGGCTACCTCCTATGACTACGCGTTTTTTATCTTTCGATTGTTCGTATAAATATTCGGGATAAGAAAATATTGGCAAGCCCAATTCCTTTGCTTTCAATAGCTCTGGGTTGTCTGCTCGGGCATGCATTCCTAAAATTACCGCATGTAAATCGGGCGTAATAGCTGCTTCGTTCCAACCTTCTTTTGCGGGCAATAATTGATAAGATGCCAAACGCGATTTAGATGGTTCTACAATTTCATCGTCGGAACCAGTTACTTGATAACCTTTTTTATGCAGCGCAATGGCTAAATTATGCATGGCACTTCCGCCAATAGCAATAAAATGTATTTTCATTTATTTAATTTAAAAAGACCTTACAAAATCTAACTTTCTTTTCATTGCAGAAATACTAAAAGGAGAATCTCCTTTGGTTTTTTCTGTTAATATTTTATTGAAATCGGCATTCGAAGAAATAGCTTCCATTTGACCTTGGCGGAAAGTATATAAATACCATACATCTGGTGTTATTTCAAAATAAATATTCAGCACGTTTCCACTTCTCTTTCTCACAATTTCCACATAGCCTTTGAATGTTTTATTAATTGTTTTATCATAACTACTCATGATGCCAATTTTATCGGTAGTAGAGCGCCACGACCTGCGTGTTTGATCCCATGCCATTTGTGCGTCTGAAATAACCAAACCGCTGTTAAATAACTTAGGTAAATTATAAGGACCACCTTGATGTAAAGCATTTAAAAATTTATTACTTTCTTTATCTGGTAAAAGTTCTGCGATGGCCTTATCAAAAGCGGGTCTATCTTTACGGTCTTGATCGGCTTCATAGCCATTTAAATCGATGTCTTTGTGCATCAATAGGGTCGCCTCTTTTAGAAACTCAAAATCTAATGCAATCACTAAATCTACCGTAGATAAATTCTCAGTAACTTTACTGCTCACATTTCCGGCACTCACTATTTTTAATTTAGATCCAAAATCTACTCCTAAATTTATTGGTCCTTCTGCAAAAACGGTTTCGTTTTCCTCATCAAAAGTATAATATGCTCCTTTTAATACCGAATCGTAGAGCTTATCGGCTTGTGCAATTTTAAATAACTTTTGCTCTTCGTCGTATATCAAACTGCCTTCTACATTGAGCACATCCACATCGTTTGGTTCAATTTTCTTGCTCAAGAAGGTGCCATATGATTCGTAATTGGTAATGCCGATATGCACCCCAGATGCAATTTTATTTTTATTCTCATCACGCGGATCGTTGATGGCTAGTTGAACCGTATCTGGATTAATGAATCCTTTATACCTAAAATATTGCGATTGAATGACCGTACTTTTAGTATTTACTTTTACAAAACCATCGTAAGCTAGGTAAGGATTTGCAGCGCGTAAATACACATCGCCTTTATATTTTAATTTCGCATTCAATAAAAATTGCATGCTATCTGCAATTTGTCCTTTACCTAAAGTGGCAAAACCAGAATCTACTTTAATTTCGTTGAAATGAATAATTTGCCCAAGCGTATCTTTCTTTGTTTTATAGGCATAATAGGCATTGGCATTGTATTTCCTTCTGGCATATATATCCACTTTGGCATCAAATAATTCGTGGTATTTGGTTTCTACGTTTGCTATAATTACAGCAGAATCTAATCGCCTAATAATTGCATCACCAAATATTTCTACATGCGCATCGTGTGGTCTAATTTCGGCATCCGCCACCCTAATTTTTTCAGCCCCATCAATTTTTAAATCGACCGATCGTAAATTATATAAAGCATGATCTACTTCGAAATGTAAAGAATCTTGTAATGGATGGGTAGAAATAAATGAATAGGCATCTGCTGGTGTATTGCCTTTAGCAAAAGTAATTTGTTGTAAATCGAAATACCAAACAAACTCGGGTAAAGTGGTTGCGTAATTATTCGCAGGAAACTTCACCAAACCATTACGCTCATTGGTTTTAAAGCTGCCTAGTTTAGCAATAAAATCAATTTTTGACTGTACGTTACCGGCTTCTAATGCCAGCTTGGTGGTATCTATTGCATTAATTTTGGCAATACTTTGTGCCGCTGTAAAATCATCTGGATTAAATACAAAATCGCGAGAAAAAATAGCAGCGCCTTTAATATTCGACCAACCATTTCCATTCAGGGCCGTAGGCGTATAACAAATCGTTCCATTAAAATTATTTTTACCCACATACAAATCTGTTGGAAAAGCTAAACTTTTCACAAACATACTGTCTTCGTAAGGTTCCCAATGCATATAAGATTGAATGGATTTAGCCAATGGATGCGTTGCTTTTCTTTTTAAATCAAATCGATCAATGGCCGCATTCATCGAATCCAATAAAAACAAAAATTGATCCGAAATAGTAACTGAAGCTAAATAATCTATTTTACCTTTTCCATATAAGCCTTTATCACTTAAACGAATTTGATTCTCGTAAGTGCCTTTGCCTTTATACAAAGGATAACCGCCTTGAGGCGCATAGGTAACAAAACCCAGCGAAGTATCGGGTTGATAGGTTAAAGTCTCGTCAAAGTCGGGAAATATACCTCCTGAATGAAAATTTCCAGGGAAGGTTAAACCAGCCGTCGAACTAATGTCGTCCAAGCTGTCTATCATGAAAGGATTAATTTTAAAATAAAAATCGGCTCGCCTATATACGCCCTTTTGAACATATGGGTAATCGTAATACACGTAAGAAACACTGTTTGCTTGAAACAAAGGATATTGAGAATATTTTTTTAGGCCAGATTTATTGTCCATATCATCGATGTATAACACACCATCGATATCTCTCAATACGGTTTTTAAACTAATTAATTCTTTTTGTCCATTAAAATTTTCTTTACCCAATACTTTAATTTTCATCGAATCAACTTTTGGCATATCGATGGTAAAGCGATTATAATTAAAAGTAAAATTGGTGCCATAAAAATCGAGCGTTCCGGCATGTACCTTTCCGCTAAACTCCATGTCTCTATTGGCTTTCACCTTTAAAACACCTGCGGCTGGACGAATATTTACACTTTGCGAATCGCTTAAAAATATTTGCGACACCCCTACTATATCTAAATCTTTGTTGAGTAAATTTAACCTTGCATTGATACTTTGATCCGACAAAGAAGCAAAACGAATCACATCATAATCCAATTTACCGGCTTCATTTTTTATATAATTGAACGTTTTTTCTTTCACATAAATCCAACCACGGTTTTCGTTCAAACCTATATAACCCTCTGCAAGTAATGATCGTAGCAAACCAATCACATCTTGCTCTCTTAATTTTACAGCAGCAGCATAACTAGCAATACTAATTTCATTTGTTTGTTGTTGTGTAGCAATTCTTTTTAAAATTGTTAAAGGATTTACTTCTGCAATGCCCGAAACTTTTCTAAAATTGGCAAGCTTATAAAAATTCTTCGACTCGAAATAAGACTCTTGCTGAAAGTTTCCTTTTATCATGCCCATCTCTATCTCTGTTTTGTCTATATCCCACTGCATGCGCTCTACTTCAAAGGTCATTTGATGATAGGAATCGAAAAATGAGGCAGCAGCAATACCCTCTTTTTTACGCAACAATACCACTTGCCTTTGCTTTGCATTGAATCTAAATTCGATACCGGGATGATAAATAGAATCTTCGGCTAAGTAAATAGACACCTCGGCAGGCAAGGCAATAATTTCTTCTTTTTGTAAAATAAAAGCATTCGAAAAAGTTTTCAGCGCTACTTTATTGTTTACAAAAATAGCTATCGATGCTTTTTGATCATCGGTACCAATGCCGTAAAGCTTACTACCAGCCATACTAAAGCCACCGTGATAATCTACATTTTTAAAAAAATCTTTGATATCGTAATTTCTTTCGTATGCCGTAAATTTTGGATAAGTGGCATTTTCTGGCGAGTTATTGGTACTTAAACGATCTTCGAATCGGCCAATCAAAGGTGCTTTAAATAATTGTTTGTGAAAAAAAGAAACCGAATCGGCTGTAAAATCGGCCTTGGTACAATCAATGGTATAATTTTTCAATGTGGCATAAACCACCAAAGAATCTAATCCACCTCTCGTCCAATTTACCAAGCCTGCGCTTGCTTTCCAGGTTTTGCTTAAAGGATAATAAACGCCTTCTGTTTGGTAAATAACCGAACGATCTCCTCTAGAAATAGTCATTAAATTAATTTTTCCAATGGTTTTAATTTTAGGAATCGAATCAAAAACCATTTCATAATTTGTGCTATTAAAAAACCATTGCACACTTTTAGATTTGTGCAACATTTGGCCTTTAAAAAAATCTGCCGTAAAATTTAAAAAACGACTTGCATTTTTATTTTTTTGAGGGATTAATGCATTTAGAATTTCACTTGTCTTCGCAAATGCAGGTTTGTATTCGCTTAGCGCAATATCATTGTAGGTTAACATCCAATCCAGGTATTCTGGTTCGGCTTTCATTTTTCGAGCAGCCATTTTGCTAGCCAAAGAAAGCAATTGCTTTTGCTGAGCTGCGTCGAATACTAATTCGTAATTTTTTTTAAATATTTGAAATGCATTTTTTGTTTCTTCGTTTACTTTTGCATCTTTAAAATACTCATTTAATTCTGAAATAAATTTTGCAGGGTCGTCCGAAAAGCTTTTAGGCTGTGCAATAGCGCGAAAAGTAAAAAAGAATAAAACACAAACTAGTAGCAATAACTTCTGCTTCATTGATCTATTAATTTAATTTGCTTTGTTAAATTTTGCTACCACCCAATTATTTTTAGCCGAATGCATTTGATAAATCAAGCCATTTTCGCTTGCCGCTTGTTTTATAAAAATCAAATCTTCTTCGTAAAATCCACTAAACAAAATAATGCCGCCGGCTACTAAAGAAGCTGCGTATGCCGCCATGTCGTTGATTAAAATATTGCGGTTAATATTGGCTAAGATTAAATCAAAACTTAATCCTTGTATATCTTTGGCATCGCCACAAATTACTTTTGCAGCTAGCTGATTGATTTCGAAGTTTTCTGTTGCACTGTTACTGGCAATGGGGTCGTTGTCTATCGCAAGTATGCTTTTGGCGCCTTTGAGGCCAGCGAGGATGGCCAGCACTCCGGTGCCACAACCCATATCTAATACCGACAAACCTTCGACAGATAAGTCGAGTAATTGTTCGGCCATTTGCAAAGTGGTTTCGTGATGACCCGTACCAAAGGCCATTTTAGGATGCATTTTAATTTGATATGGATACTGCGGCTGAGCTGGATGAAAGTTAGCGTAGATATATACTTGTTCACTTACAATTACTGGCGGAAAATTACTTTCCCATACTTCATTCCAATTTTGATAGGGAATAATTTGCATGGTATAGGTAAATTCAAAATCTGCAGCATAGCCCGCTAATTGCTCCTGCATTATTTCTTCTTTAAATAAATGTTCGGGAATAAATGCACTAAAGCCTGTTTCGTTGGCATCAAAAGAATCAAAGCCAATAGCAGCTAATTCGTTCATTAATAAATCCGATAAAAATTCTTGCGCTGCTCCAACCGTAAAATTGACTGCTATAAAATTACCATTCATCGTTAAATGGAATTAAATGAAGTAACAATATCTGTAAAATCTCGCGATTTTAAAGAGGCCCCACCAATTAATCCACCGTCTATATCGGCTTGACTAAAAAGTGTTTTTGCATTTTGAGGATTACAACTACCGCCATATAAAATGCTACAATCTGCCGCCGCATCGGCACCAAATTGATTAGCAATGCTTGCCCTAATAAAAGCATGCATTTCTTGCGCTTGCTCAGGACTTGCCGTTAAGCCTGTTCCTATTGCCCAAACTGGCTCATAAGCCAAAACAATTTTTGCAAAATCTGAAACAGTTAAATGAAATAAAGATTCTTTTAGTTGTTGCGCAACCACTTCAAAATGTTTGCCTGCTTCGCGTTCTTCTTTTAATTCTCCAAAACAAAAAATTGGATGCAAATGATTGGCCAAAGCGGTATTCACTTTTTTAGCTAATAATTCGTTTGTTTCTTTAAAATATTGACGACGCTCCGAATGCCCTATTAGCACATAACTTGCGCCAACAGAATGAATCATACTGGCCGCAATTTCGCCTGTAAATGCACCTGCGTTTTCTTGATGACAATTTTGTGCAGCACTTGCAAAATTTGCATGTCCATTAATTAACTTTTGCACACTGGCTAAATGTATAGCCGGGCTTGCAAAAATGGTAAGCACTTTTGCATTTAATTCATCGTTAATCATGTGCATGGCTTCGGCCACTAATTCCATTCCTTCTTGGTAATTTTTATTCATCTTCCAATTACCCGCCACTATTTTTTTTCTCATGATTTAGTATTTACGAAAGCTTTCTGTCTGCTCAAACACAGCGGTTAAAATATCTTTTTCTACTTGATTAAAATCCATTCCTCTACGCTCAAATACTTTTTCTGCTACTTCAAAGGCTTTGTTTAAACCATAAGTTTCGAAACCATGTGCCCCACCCCAAGAAAAATCTGGTACAAAATTGCGTGGAAAACCAGCGCCAAAAATATTACAAGAAACGCCAACTACCGTACCTGTATTAAACATGGTATTGATGCCGCATTTAGCATGATCGGCCATAATTAATCCACAAAATTGCAAACCTGTTTTTTGAAAGTTTTTTGTTCCATAATGCCAGAGCTTAACTTCGGCATAATTATTTTTTAAATTTGAGTTATTGCTATCGGCACCAATATTACACCACTCGCCCAAAACTGCATTACCTAAATAACCATCGTGGCCTTTGTTACTATAACCAAAAATAACGGCGTTATGAATTTCGCCACCCACTTTAGAATGTGGACCAACGGTGGTTGCGCCATATATTTTTGCAGCCATTTTTACAATTGAATGTTCGCCTAAAGCAAAGGGCCCTCTAATAATGGCGCCTTCTAATACCTCTGCCTCTTTGCCAATATAAATTGGACCCGTTTCGGTATTGAAAATAGCACAGCTTACTTTTGCACCTGGTTCAATAAATAATTGATTGCCTATAAGCGTAGAGTTTGCATCTAAGGCTTGTGAAGTGCGACCTGCAGTTAAGATTTCGTAATCGGCTCTTAAAGCTTGATCGTTATATGAAAAAATATCGGATGCATTTTTAAGATGAATAAATTCTGAATCAAAATTTATTTGTTTAGCATTTGCGATTTGAAAATTTGCTGCTTGGGTATTTACCGCTAGGATTAAATTTCCATGCACCAAGGCTTCGTTCTCTTTTAAATTTTCGATGGCCATTTTTAATGCTGGATTTGGTAAAACAGCGCCATTGATAAATAAATTTTGTGCAGCAAGCACTTGCGGATATTTTACTTGTAAATAAGTAGCAGTGGCATAAGAATAAGTTGCGGCGAAATAATGCGCCCATTTTTCTTTAATAGTTAATATGCCTATTCTGAAATCGGCTATGGGTCGAGTAAAAGCCATGGGCAATAAGTTTACCCTATGTTCGTCGTCAAATAAGATAATATTCATAGAACAAATATAATTGAATAATTATCCTCTTGGGAGTAAAACAAAAAAAGTCCGAGTAAAACCCGGACTTTTTTTTAACAAAACAATCATTTTTGGATGATTAGTCTTTTTTAGCGTATCTAGTTTTGAATTTATCGATACGACCTGCCGTATCTACTAATTTCAATTTACCTGTGTAAAAAGGATGCGATTTATGCGAAATCTCTAATTTTACAAGAGGATATTCGTTACCATCTTCCCAAACTACTGTATCTTTAGTTTCAATGGAAGATTTAGTTAAAAATGAGTAATCACAAGATAAATCTTTGAATACTACCATTCTATAATTTTTTGGATGAATTTCTGCTTTCATTACTATTCTACTAATTTTGGATTGCAAATGTATGATATTCTTTCAAAAAATGCAAAGAATATTGAATTTTTAAATAAAATCTAAAAAAAATAAGCCTATTTGCTTTGGCACAACTCAATTAAAACGCCATTGGTTGATTTAGGATGTAAAAAACAAACCCATTTATTATCGGCGCCATTTTTAGGCTCCTCAGACAATAATTGAAAGCCTTCTTCCTTCAATCTTTTCATTTCGGCCACAATATCGCTTACTTCAAAGGCAATATGATGGATCCCTTCGCCCTTTTTTTCAATAAACTTAGCAATGGGGCTTTCGGCATGCGTGGCCTCTAAAAGCTCTATTTTATTATCTCCCAGCTGAAAAAACTCGGTAATTACCCCTTCCGACAAAACTTCTTCTCTTTTATAAGCGTTTTTGGCAAACAATTTAGCAAAAAGGCTTGTTGATGAATCGATGCTTTTAACGGCAATTCCGATGTGTTCTATTTTGTTCATATACTCGGTAATTTATTGGCAAGCTAGCTAATTAATTGTCAGGAATAAAAAAAAATGAAAATTATAACCGGCGAAATTTGGCTTTAAAGATATTAAATTCCCTATATTTGTACACAATTTATATAAAGTCTAAATAAACATGATTCAATTACCGATATACCTAGATAACAACGCAACCACTCCAATGGACCCTCGTGTATTGGAAGCGATGTTGCCTTATTTCAACGAAAAGTTTGGAAATGCCGCTAGCAGAAACCATCCATTTGGCTGGGCTGCAGAAGAAGGCGTAGATTATGCAAGAGAGCAAATCTCCAAATTGATTAATTGTTCTGAAAAAGAAATCATATTTACCTCTGGCGCAACAGAATCGAATAACTTAGCCATTAAAGGTGTTTTCGAAATGTATGCTGCAAAAGGCAATCATATTATTACCGCTACTACAGAGCACAAAGCGGTATTAGATACTTGTGCACATTTAGAAAAATTAGGTGCAACTATCACTTACCTAGAAGTAAAAGCAGATGGTTTAATTGACCTTAACGAATTAAGCAATGCCATTACCGATAAAACTATTTTAGTTTCTATCATGTATGGTAATAATGAAATTGGTGTTATTCAACCAATGAAAGAAATTGCTGCTATTACCAGAAGTAAAGGTGTTTTATTACATACCGATGCTACGCAAACAGTTGGAAAAATTCCAGTTGATGTAGAAGCAGATGGCATCGATTTATTATCTTTTACTGCGCATAAAATGTACGGCCCTAAAGGCGTTGGTGCATTATATGTAAGAAGAAAAAATCCTAGGGTAAAGGTTACTGCACAAATGGATGGTGGCGGACACGAAAGAGGCATGCGCTCTGGAACATTAAATGTACCGGGCATTGTAGGCTTTGGTAAAGCTTGCGAAATTGCGATGCAAGACATGGAAAAAGATACGATTCGTCTTTCTGCTATGCGTGATCGTTTAGAAAAATCTTTAGTAGAATTAGAAGAAGCATACATCAATGGTAATACCGAACATCGTTTACCACATGTAACTAATATTTCATTCAAATATGTAGAAGGTGAAGGCTTAATGATGGCCATGAAAGACTTAGCAGTATCTTCTGGGTCGGCTTGTACTTCGGCATCTTTAGAGCCTTCTTATGTATTAAAAAGCTTAGGCTTAAATGATGACTTAGCCCATTCATCAATTCGTTTTGGATTAGGCAGATTTACTACCGACGAGGAAATTGATTACGCAATTGAATGCACTAAAAAAGCAGTCACCAAATTAAGAGACATGAGCCCATTATGGGAAATGTTTAAAGATGGCATCGATTTAGATGCAGTAGAATGGGCAGAACACTAATTTAAAATTTTAAAAAAAGAAAAAAATGGCATACTCAGAAAAAGTAATTGATCATTACAATAACCCAAGAAACGTAGGTACACTAGACAAAGCGAAAAGCAATGTAGGTACAGGTTTGGTAGGTGCTCCAGAATGTGGCGATGTAATGCGTTTGCAAATTGAAGTGGATCAAAACAATGTAATCACCGATGCAAAATTTAAAACTTTTGGTTGTGGTTCTGCAATTGCTTCCTCTTCCCTAGCAACCGAATGGTTAAAAGGTAAGTCGATAGACCAAGCATTAGAAATTGATAACATGGATATTGTAGAAGAATTGGCTTTACCTCCAGTTAAAATACATTGTTCTGTATTAGCAGAAGATGCAATTAAATCTGCGATCAACGATTACCGTGTTAAAAACGGAATGGATCCAATTGAATTACCAAAAAGTCATCACTAAGAAAAACAAATGATTACGGTTACCGAAAAAGCAAAATCAAAAATTGAAGCTTTAAGAAAAGACGCCAATATTAGCGACGATTTTTTCTTGAGAGTTGCGGTACAAGGTGGCGGATGCTCTGGCTTGTCTTATAAACTCGATTTCGATAACGAAATTAAAAAAGGCGATCAAGAATTCGACGAAAGTGGCTATAAAATTGTATTAGACATGAAAAGCTTTTTATACTTAGCCGGCACAGAACTCGATTTTTCAGACGGTTTAAACGGAAAAGGCTTTAATTTCATTAATCCAAATGCGTCTAGAACATGCGGCTGCGGAGAGAGTTTTTCAGTTTAAATATTCAAATATTTTTTTTAAATTAGGTTTTTCATTCATTTGAAAAACCTTTTTTTTTACCTAAAAACAAGCTTATGCAATTAACCGATCACACCACCATTCCTCAGTTAATTAGAAATGTAGTTAAATACATTCATCCGGTAGAACATACTTTTTTAATTCATAAAGTAAACGATAACTACGAAAACATTTCGTACAAAACAGCCTTAACTAAAATCGATGCAATTTCGGCATACCTCCTTAGCATTGGGGTACAGAAGACCGATCGATTAGCACTCATGATGGACAATTGTCCAGATTATATATATTTTGATCAAGCATTACAGCAACTAGGTGCCACGAATGTATCGATCTATCCAACAGTTTCGGAACAAGATGTTGCCTATATTATCAACGATTCTAGTTCAAAAGTAATCTTGGTTGGCAATCCTTTTTTATTAAAAAAAGTATTGAAAGTGGCAGGCGAATGTTCCTCGCTAAGCCATATCATACCTGCCTTTGACGACTTTAGTAAAATCACGAAAGATGGACAATACAATCAAACCATTCTTTCTTTAAACGATGTTATTGCCGAGGGAAATAATAAGCTAAACAGCTTTGCAAATACCATCGACGAAATGCGAGATGCTGTTACACCTAATGATATTGCTGCATTAATTTACACTTCGGGTACCACTGGAAAACCTAAAGGGGTAATGTTGACGCATTTAAATTTTGTGCACAATGTAAAAGTGAGCTTGATACATATTCCGCACATCAATAACGAAGAAACATTTTTATCTTTCTTACCGCTATCGCATGTTTTTGAACGCACTGGTACTTATCATATTTGCTTAGCGAAAGGTTGTAAAATTGCATTTGCACAAAGCCTCGAATTACTCGGTAAAAATATGATGGAAGTAAAGCCAAGCATTATGGCTTGTGTACCTCGTTTATTAGAAAAAATTCACGATAAAGCGATGAAAACGGGCTTGTCTTCGGGTGGATTGAAAACTAAAATTTTTGTTTGGGCTATAGCTTTAGGAAGTAAGTATCGCTTTGCAACCGAAGACGGAAAAAATGCCCCTATCCTTTTAAAATTACAACACCGCATTGCAGACAAATTGGTTTTCTCAAAAATCAAAGCAAAAACAGGAGGCAATTTAAAGTTCATGATTTCGGGTGGCGCAGCTTTACCCCAAAACGTGGGAGAATTTTTTGGGAATTTAGGCATTAAAGTGTTAGAAGGTTATGGCCTAACCGAAACAGCACCTGTAATGGCAGTGACAGAATTTCATCGTCAGGTTTATGGTACCGTGGGTCGTGTGGTTCCAGAATTAACAATAGGCATACAAAATGCCGATACCAAAGAGATTTATACCGAACAAACTTGGCAAACTTTTGATCCAAATTTTGAAAGTGTTGAAGGCGAAATTATTTTAAAAGGGCCGAATGTAATGAAAGGCTATTGGAACAAACCCGAAGAAACAGCCGCTGTAATTGATGCAGATGGCTGGTTTCATACAGGTGATGTTGGAAAATTCTACAAAGGAAATTTAAAAATTACGGATCGTATTAAAAACATGATCGTGAATTCTTTTGGAAAAAATGTGTATCCTACTCCAATCGAAAACACCTATTTAAAGTCAGCAAAAATTGACCAAATATTTTTAATTGGTGATAAGCAAGAATACATCACTGCCATTATTGTTCCTTCGAAAGAAAGTTTACAAGAACAATTTAATTTAACAGAATCATTCTTTCAAGAAAAGGAGGCATTTATTAAAAATGCCGAAATGCAGGCTTGGGTTAATGAAGATGTAAAAAAACTATCGAACGAATTGGCAAAGTATGAAAGAATTAAAAACTTCATCCTTAAAAGAAATCCATTTACGATTGAAGATGGCGAAATAACCCCAACCCTTAAAACCAAAAGAAAGGTAATTGAAACGAAGTTTAGCAGCGAAATTGCTGCCATGTACCAAGACGAAGAAATGCCGGATTAATTCCTATTTTTAAATATTGATTGGATTTTTAGACATATTTGCGTAGAATTGCATCCGATTTAGGGCCCATAGCTCAGTTGGTTAGAGTAGGAGACTCATAATCTTTTGGTCGCAGGTTCGAGCCCTGCTGGGCCCACATCAAAAAGCAGGATTTATCCTGCTTTTTTTGCTTTAAAAGCTAATCTCAAATTATTATCTTAGCCTTCAGCTTTAAAATTTCTACCCTTTTTTATAAATGATAAAAAATATAATTTTCGACTACGGTGCGGTCATCTTTGATATAGACCATCAACTTACCATACAAGCCTTTAAAGACATTGGCTTGCAAGCCGAAAATGATTTTTTTGGACATTTAGCTCAAAATCCAATTTTTGATTTATTTGAAAAAGGGGAAATAACTGCTATCGAATTTCGTAATGGTATTCGAGCATTAATACCTACACCATTAACAGATAATGACATTGACGAGGCATGGAATAAAATGTTACTAGGCATTCCCTCTGGCAATCTAGAAATCCTCCTACTCGCAAAAAATAATTACCGTACTTTTTTATTAAGCAATAACAACGTTATCCATTACGAATGGATTTTAAAATATTTATTAGCCGAATTTCAGCTAATCAATGGCATGTCCGATTATTTTGAAAAAGATTATTATTCTCATTTAATGGGTATGCGTAAACCCAATGCCGATATTTTTGAGTTTGTACTTCAAGCGCATGGGTTAAACAAATCCGAAACCCTATTTATAGACGATAGTCCTCAACACATTGCCACGGCTAAACAATTGGGCCTTCATACGCATTTAATGCTTAAAGAAGACCAATTACTCGACATCGTAACAAATGCCCATCATTTTAACGCTTAAAATGTTAAATATTGACAATTACCTGACAAATGTCAGCTAATGTTAGTGCTGCAAGTGTTATTTTTGATTCAAATTTATAAAATGAAAAGAATCTTATTCCTTGCCTTTGCTTTTACTAGCCAATTGGTTTTTGCACAAGCAAATATTGAACCTCATTTAAAAAACATTCAACAATTAACTTATGGCGGAGATAATGCGGAAGCTTATTTTAGTTTTGATGGAAAAAATTTATCTTTTCAATCAAACAATGCCAAGTGGGGATTAAAATGTGACCAGATTTTCAATATGAAAATTAAACTTGCAGCTAAAGATACTAGCTATTTGCCTGCCATGATTTCTACTGGAAAAGGCAGGACTACTTGTTCTTTTTTTATGCCTAATAATAAAGAAATTTTATATGCTTCTACGCATTTAGCCGGAGCCGAATGCCCTGCTCCGCCTGCACCTCGCGCCGATCGTAAATATTTATGGCAAGTTTCTCCAAGCTACGATATTTTTGTAGCAAATTTAAAAGGAACCATTACCAAGCAATTAACTAATTCGCCTGGCTATGATGCAGAAGCTACGGTATCTCCTACTGGCGATAAAATTGTTTTTACCTCTGATCGTTCGGGCGATTTAGAATTATGGACCATGAATATTGATGGAACAGATCAAAAGCAAATTACATTTGGCTTAGGTTATGATGGCGGTGCATTCTTTTCGCCTGATGGCAAGAAACTTGTTTTTAGAGCTTCTAGACCTACCACAACAGAAGAGGTAGAAGAATATAAAACATTACTATCGGAAGGGCTTGTAGCCCCTACCAATATGGAAATATACACTTGCAATGTGGATGGTTCTGCCTTAAACCAAGTAACCAATTTAGGCAAAGCCAATTGGGCGCCATTTTTCACACCCGATGGAGAACACATTGTATTTTCTTCTAACCACCATTCTAGTAAAGGATACGATTTTCAATTGTTTTATATTAAAGAAGATGGCACAGGATTAGAACGCGTCACCAACAAAAGTATGTTTAACGCATTTCCCATGTTTTCGCCAAATGGAAAGAAAATTGTTTTTTCTTCTAACAGAAATAACCACGGTACCAAAGACACCAATTTGTTTATTGCAGATTGGGTTGAATAATTAATTATGAAAAAAACTACACTTATATTATTTGCATTATTCATTTTTGTGCAAACAAGTTTTGCGCAAACCGATGCCAAAAGAATTCAAAAAGACATTGAATACCTTAGCCACGATAAGTTACAGGGCAGATACCCTGGCACTAAACAAGAATTAGTAGCGGCAAAGTACATCATTCAATCTTTTAAAAAATCAGGCATTGCCCCTAAAGGTACGGTAGGTTACTTGCAAGCCTTTCCTTTAAAATCGAGTAGCAACCCACATGCTTCGGATTCTGATATGACCAGCGTTGGTACTGCACATAATGTAATTGGTTATTTAGATAACCAAGCAAAATATACCATCGTTATTGGTGCGCATTACGATCATTTAGGATTAGGTTTAGCGGGTAATTCTTTAGATCCAAATCCGAAAAATAAAATACACAATGGCGCAGACGATAATGCTTCGGGTACCGCTGGCGTAATGGAATTGGCCAGAATATTTAGTCAAAATAATTATACAGAAAATGTAAACTTTTTATTCATTTGTTTTTCTGCAGAAGAAGAAGGTTTATTGGGTTCAAAATATTTCACTAATAATCCTACTATTAATTTAAATTCGATTACTTGTATGCTCAACATGGATATGATTGGTCGATTAAATGATTCTACTAAAAAAATTGTTTTATCGGGTGTAGGTACTAGCCCAATGTTTGGCAATATTTTATCGAATGTGGTAGCAAATATTAGCTACAAAGCAGATTCAGCAGGAATGGGCCCTTCGGACCACGCTTCTTTTTATTTAAAAGATATTCCTGTATTACATTTTTATACTGGCACGCATTACGATTACCATAAACCGAGCGACGATGCGAATAAAATTAATGCACAAGGCGAAGTTGCCGTGATAGATTTTGTGGCGAGTATTGCCAAACAAATTGCAAAGTATCCCGAAAAACTCACTTTCCGTCAAACTAAAAACAATATTAGCACAGGCAGTAGTACTTTTAAAGTAACGCTGGGTGTTATACCAGACTACGCTTTCGACGGCGATGGACTTAGATTAGATGGCGTTTCGGAAGGCAAGCCAGCTTCCAAAGCAGGTTTAAAAACAGGCGATATAATTGTAAAGATGGGTCCACTGGCTATTCACAATATTCAAGATTATATGAAAGGCTTGGGTATGTTTAGCAAAGGAGAAATCGTAACAATTAGTATTTTAAGAGCCAAAGAACCCCTAAACATCGCTGTAACTTTTTAAAATTTACATTTCTCTTCTTAAACGAGCAACCGGTAGGTTGAGCTGTTCGCGGTACTTTGCGATGGTTCGACGGGCAATATTATAGCCTTTTTCTTGAATTATTTCTGCCAATTTTTCGTCGGGCAATGGATTCTTTTTATCTTCTGCTGCAATGCAATTTGCTAAAATACTTTTCACTTCTCTATTCGAAACCTCTTCTCCATTATCGGTTTGAATACCTTCTGAGAAAAAAGACTTCAATAAAAAAGTACCAAATTCTGTTTGCACATATTTACTGTTGGCCACACGCGAAACCGTGGAAATGTCCATGTCTATTTGCTCTGCAATGTCTTTCAAAATCATGGGATGCAATTTTTTATCATCTCCAGTTAAAAAATAATCATACTGAAAATTCATAATGGCATTCATTGTTTTGATTAATGTTTGTTGTCTTTGTTTAATGGCATCAATAAACCATTTAGCCGAATCCAACTTTTGTTTTACAAATTGCACCGCTTCTTTGAGCTTTTTATCTTTTTGTTGTGCCTTATCGTAAGTCTGAAACATTTCTTGGTAAGACCTGCTCACCCTCAGTTCTGGCGCGTTCTTGGCATTTAAAGTGAGGGTTAAATATTGATCGGTTTTACGAATAATAAAATCCGGAATAATTTGTAACTGCTTTGAATTATCGGCAAAAGAATTTCCGGGTTTAGGATTTAATTTTAAAATTTCGGCAATGGCTAATTTTAATTGCGCTTCGGTTATGCCCAATACCTTTTCTAATTTATCGTAATGCTTACGCGTAAATTCTTCGAGGTAATTGGTTACAATATTTTTGGCAATTTTTACCGATAGCTTTGCAGAAGATTTTCTGTTGAGTTGCAAGAGTAAACATTCTTGTAAGTCTCTGGCACCTACTCCTGCTGGATCAAAGCCTTGTATTAATTTTAATAAATGTTCAATTTCTTGAACAGTAGTAGTAATATTTTGAGAAAAAGCAAGGTCGTCTACTAATGCAATTAATGGGCGACGCAAATAACCGTCGTCGTCTAAACTGCCAAGAATGTGTTCGGCCAATAAGTATTCGTGGTCTGCTAAAACATTTAAATTTAATTGTGTTTGTAAGATTTCGTGAAAAGAAGTGGTAATGGCTACCGGCATTTCTCTTTGCTCTTCGTCGTCCGAATCGTAATCCGACATCGATTTATAACCATCGTCTAGGTCGTCGTCTTGCAGGTAATCATCGATGTTAAATTCATCTGTTTCGGCATTTTCGACTTTTTCTTCCGGCATTTCGTTGTCATCTTCGAGCGAATATTCTGGAATTTCGTCTGCAGAAGACAAACTACCATCTTCTAAAGCAGGGTTCTCTTCTAATTCCTCTTTTATTCTAGAATCGAGCAAAACAGTCGGTATCTGCAACAACTTAATAAATTGAATTTGCTGCGGAGATAATTTCTGTAAGAGCTTTAAATGTAAATTCTGCTTTAACATACGAGGTAATTCATTCGAAAATACAATAAAAATAGGAAAAATCACTATTTTTGCCTTTCGGAGAAATCCTAAAATTATTCATACATGCGCTACATAAAAGATTTAAAATCTGCAGAAGGAACTGAGATTACTTTAAAAGGTTGGGTTGCGAACAAAAGAACCGGCAAAGGTTTGGTGTTTATTATATTAAGAGATGGTTCTGGAATTTGCCAATGTGTAGTGACCGAAAATACCATCGACCAAGATCAATTTAACCAAGCCGATAAATTAACCATCGAAAGTTCGGTTGAAATTACCGGAATGGTGGTTAAAGATGATCGCCAAGAAGGTGGTTACGAAATTCAAGTGAGCCATATCCATGTTTACCAAGTTGCAGAAGAATATCCTATTGCTAAAAAAGCACATGGTATCGAATTCTTAATGGACAACCGTCATTTATGGTTACGCTCTAGGCGCCAATGGGCCATCATGAAAATTAGGAATAGTATTATTTTTGCTATACACGAATTTTTTCAACAAGAAGGTTTTGTGCAAATGGATGCACCAATATTTACAGGCAATGCTTGCGAAGGCACCACCAATTTATTTGAAACCGAGTTTTACGATATGCCTGCTTATTTGTCGCAATCGGGCCAATTATATGGCGAAGCGATGGCCATGGCCATGGGCAAAATTTATACTTTCGGTCCAACTTTTAGAGCAGAAAAATCTAAAACACGCCGTCACTTATCAGAGTTTTGGATGATCGAACCAGAAATGGCTTTCTATGATTTAGATCAAAACATGGATTTAATAGAGTCGTTTTTAAAATTAGTAGTTGGAAAAGTATTGACACAATGCGAACTAGAATTAGCCGTAATTGAAAGAGATACTACTGTATTAAAAAATATCGTTCAAACATTCCCTCGTATTCCATATGCCGATGCCGTTAAAATGATTAAAGGCGAATTAGATGTGAATGGAAAAAATTCGATTAAAACTTTAGAAGAAGATTTAGTAAAAGTAAGCGCTCGCATCGACGAAATCAATGCAGAAATTATAGATAGAGAAACTAAAATTGCTACCCCTGGATTAAAAAAAGGCGAAGTAAATTTCCATGTTACTAAAGTGGCTAGCCTAAGAGAGGAATTAAAAGATTGCGAAGAAAACCAAAAAAATATTCCGCAGTGGTTACAGTCTGCACGTAATTTTAAAGATGGAGAAGATTTTGGCGGTTCGGACGAAACGGTGTTAACCAGACTATTCGATACGCCAATTATGGTTTATGATTGGCCACATGAAGTAAAAGCATTTTACTTAAAACGCTCAAATGATAGTCGTTATGCAAAAGGAGTAGATGTATTAGCTCCCGAAGGTTATGGCGAAATTGTAGGTGGTGGCGAAAGAGAAACCGACAAAGACCTATTAATTTCTAAAATAAAAGAACATGATTTACCTATGGATGCCTTTGAATGGTATTTAGACTTGAGAAGATATGGTTCGGTTCCTCATGCCGGCTTTGGATTGGGTTTAGAAAGATTGGTTGCCTGGGTTTGTAAACTTCCACATGTGCGCGAATCGATTCCGTTCCCAAGAATGTATGGTCGACTTTTACCATAAATGTGAGTTTTTGAGTGAAAATGACCAAAAAAGGCTCGTTTTTGCTCAAAAATAGGTCAAAATTGGTCAAAAATTGCAAAAATGACCAAACGCATTTATTCTATTTTAAATGCAAAATAAAATTGCTTAACCAAAAAAGCTTAGCTATATTTGCATCCTTGTTTTACATAAGGCTAGCAGCATATTATTAGCAAAAGGCCACAAGTTTAACATCAAAAATTAGATAAAATACAAAGAAATGAAACGTACATTCCAACCATCACAAAGAAAAAGAAGAAACAAACACGGTTTCAGAGAAAGAATGTCTTCTGCAAACGGACGTAGAGTTTTAGCTTCAAGAAGAGCTAAAGGAAGAAAAAGATTAACAGTTTCTGACGAAGGAAAGCATAAGAGATAGTAAATTTCGGTGAGCAGCAAGATTGTGGCGCTTAACATCGATTGATTCGATTATTAAACCCCTATCGTGCATTACCCAATGAAAAAATATACTTTTACAAAAGAAGAACGGTTGTGTAGTCAAAAGCAAATTGAATTGCTTTTCAACAACAGTTCTTCTTTTATTTTATACCCTTTTCGATTTGTTTGGACCAGCCAAACACTTGCAGATGCTCCTTATCCTGCAGAAATAGCCATTTCGGTTCCCAAAAAAAGATTCAAAAGAGCAGTCGATCGCAATAAAATCAAAAGACACATTCGCGAGGCTTATCGCAAAAACAAAGGCGAATTATTCTACCCTTTCTTAAGCCAACAACATATTAAACTTTCTTTTATTCTTATTTATGTAAGTAACGAGCTTTTTACTGCGGTAGATATGGAAAAAAAGTTAAATTTATGTTTAAATAAATTCATTAAAGAATATGTTAAAGTTGCTGAGTAGTTTAGTGCTTGGTTTTTTCAGATTATACCAAATACTGATCTCCCCTATTTTACCTAATGCTTGCCGTTACACGCCAACTTGTTCGGAATACGGAATACAAGCAGTAAGAAAATATGGCGCCTTTAAAGGTACTCGTTTAGCTTTAAAAAGAATTGCCAGTTGTCATCCTTGGGGTGGACATGGGCACGATCCATTAAAATAAATGCTATGTTAAAAATCAAAAAGAAAATTATCATCCTTTCTATTTCGCTCAGTGCTATTTTTTCTTTGGCCTTTGTCGATAATTATTTTGAGATTTCTAAAAACTTAGATATCATGACCACTGCATACAGAGAATTAAATATGTATTATGTAGATGATATCGATGCCGCAAAGCTCATGAGAACAGGCATTGAAGCAATGGTAGCATCTTTAGACCCTTACACTAATTATATTTCTGAATCCGAAATTGAAGACTATAG
Source organism: uncultured bacterium (assembly GCA_903828245.1). Lineage (GTDB taxonomy): Bacteria > Bacteroidota > Bacteroidia > Sphingobacteriales > Sphingobacteriaceae > CAIKLP01. Next base: position 24,707 of record CAIKLP010000026.1, read on the forward strand.
ATTCATGACAACCGGGCAATATGGAGGCGTGGGCGCAAGCATTTTTACTAGAAACAACTATGTAGAAATTAAAGAAGTCTACGAAGGATTTGCAGCACAAAAAGCAGGCTTAAATGCAGGTGATATTTTAATGGAAATTGATGGTAAATCGCTTAAAGGGAAAAACTCCAGCGAGGTAAGTAAATTTTTAAAAGGCCAAGCAGGCAGCACGATAAAAATTTTAATCAAAAGACCTAGCGAAACACAATCGAGAACCATTACCTTATCAAGAGAAGAAATACAAATAGACAATGTGCCATTTTATGGCATGATTAGCCCAAGTATTGGCTACATTCAATTAAAAGGCTTTACGCAAGATGCTACTAAAGAAGTAAAAAATGCACTCCTTGCTTTAAAACAAAATGTTGGTCTTAAAGGCGTAATACTAGATGTAAGAGGAAACCCAGGTGGGCTATTACACGAAGCCGTAGGTATCGCAAATATATTTGTACCCAAAGGAGAATTAGTAGTGAATACCAAAGGGAAAGCCAAAGAGGGCGAAAAAAAATATTTTACCATCAATGATGCCATCGATCCAACCATTCCTTTAGCTGTGTTAATTAATAGTAGTTCTGCTTCTGCCTCCGAAATTGTTTCGGGCGTTATGCAAGACCTAGACAGAGGGGTTATTGTAGGTCAACGCACCTTTGGAAAAGGCTTAGTGCAAACCACTCGCCCATTAACTTATAATTCCCAATTAAAAATTACCACTGCTAAATATTATATCCCTAGTGGCAGGTGCATTCAAGCATTAGATTATACCCATCGAAACGAAGATGGCAGCGTAGGTAAAATTCCAGATTCTTTAATCAAAGCCTATAAAACAAAATCGGGCCGAAAAGTATTTGATGGTGGTGGCGTTGCACCAGATTTTTCGATGCCAGTAAATAATTATAGTAATATTACCAATAGCCTATTGAGTAAACATTTACTATTTGATTTTGCAAGCGACTATACAAGCAAACACACTGAAATTAAGCCTTCTGGAGAATTTCATCTTTCAAACGAAGATTACCTTGCTTTCGAAAACTTTTTAAAAGACAAAGATTTTGATTACAGTACTAGCAGCGAAAAACTATTAGAAGATTATAAAAAAGCAGCAACCAAAGAAAATTATTTTGATGCGGTTGCAGAAGATTATCAAAAATTAAAAACTAAACTAAGCCACGATAAAACGGCTGATTTAAAAAGATATCAACAAGAAATTACGACTTTAATTGAACAAGAAATTGCCAGCAGGTATTATTTCCAGAAAGGTAGAACACAACAACAATTGGCCACCGATCCAGAAGTAATCAAAGCGATGAATATTTTATTAGACAAGGAAACCTATCTAAATACTTTAAAGAATTAATTTATGACAACAGAAATTATTACGCTTTTAATTCTGGGAGGCATAGGCGGCTTACTAGCCGGCATGTTGGGCATTGGCGGCGGTATTATTTATGTTTTGTTATTTAGCCATTACTTACCCTTAACCGGTATTCCAAGTCATTTAATTGTTCCGGCAATTGTGGCTAACTCTATGTTTGCTATTTTCTTTGCAGGCATTAGCGGTAGTTACAAACATTATAAAAATAAAAATTTTCATCCTAAGCAATTTTTAATTATTGGTTCGGCGGCAGCTATTGCTAGTATTTTTTTTAGTCAATTAATCATCAATGGCAATTGGTATACCAAAGAAAAATTTACCTACTTTTTTATCCTATTACTCCTCTTTATTGCCTTTAGAATATTGAAAAATAAAAAGGCAGACCAAGTATTACTCAACGAAAAATCGAGCACGAAAGGGTTTATCCTAACAGGTCTATTTTCGGGCACAATTGCAGCATTTTCGGGTGTTGGAGGCGGTGTACTCATTGTACCCATTCTTACCGACATCATGAAAATTCCCATTAAAAAAGCAACCGCTATTTCTTTAGGAGTGATCAGTATTATGGCATTTTTTAGCAGTGCCTATGCTATGCTTTTTTCAAAAGTAAGTATCCAAATTACCGCACCTCATTTTGGATTAATTGTTTATAGTTTGGCTTTACCAGTTGCGGCAGGTAGCTTACTTATTTCCCCATTTGGCGTACAATTAGCCGCCAAACTCAGCCCTAGTAAATTACGTTTGCTATTTGCGGGCTTTTTATTATTGGTTATTGCTAAAATGATTATTGAAATAATATAATGCAACTGCTTTTACATATCGAAACAGCAGGACAAAATTGTTCTGTGGCGCTATCTAATGAAAATGGCATAATCGACTGCATAGAAAAAAACGAAGCCAATATTCATGGTTCGGCTTTAACCGTTTTTATCGAAACCCTATTGTCAAAAAATAATTTCAAACCAAGCGATTTAAAAGCCGTAGCGGTAAGCAAAGGACCGGGTTCTTATACTGGCTTGCGAATTGGCGTATCTACCGCTAAGGGGCTTTGTTATGCTTTAAACATTCCCTTAATTGCCACAGATACATTAGGAAGTTTAGCCAATATGGCTTTAAGTAACATGGCAGCCAATGCAAATGAAAAATTTTTACTTTGCCCCATGTTAGACGCTAGGCGTATGGAAGTGTATACTTGTCTATACGATCAAGATTTAAATTTGATCACTGCAGTAAATGCGAGTATAATTGATGAAAATAGTTTTGCCGAATATAGAGCAAGCCAGCCCATTTATTTTTTTGGAGATGGTGCCGAAAAATGTAAACCTATTTTTGCAAATGATCCACATAGTTTTTTTATCGACAACCTCTACCCTAGTGCAAGCGCAAGCATTGCAGCGGCTCATGCAAAATTCGAACAAAATATGGTGGAAGATGTGGCCTATTTCGAACCTTTTTATTTAAAAGAATTTCTATTTAATAAATAAAAAAGGCGCTGTACGGCGCCTTTTTTATTTATTCTAAACCTTCGTATATATAGGCTTCTACCCGATTATTTTTAGCTCTATCTTCGGGCGTTTTATTTCCTGCAATAAAATTTTCTGCCCCTACTGGACTTAATTTAATTCTGTCTATGGCAATATTATTATCCATTAAATATTTTTTAATGGCTTCCGATCTGCTTTCTGCTAATTTTTTACTCAAAGCCGATTTTCTTCCGCCATCTGTATAAACACATATTGAAATTTTATAGCTTGGTTTGGCATTCATCATGTCAACTAGTTTTCCTAAAGCTGCATAAGAAGTCGTATCTAAATCGGATTTTTCGGCTTCAAAATTTAAACCATTCAAGAAGTTTGCCATCACAATGCGCTCGTCTTTGGTTAATTCAATCCCTTGTGGTGCAAGCGGACAACCGCTATTACTCTTAGGTCCAACCACATTCGGACATTTATCATCTTTATCTAAAACGCCATCACCATCAAAATCTAAATATGGACAACCAAAGTTTTCGATTGGACCCGCTAAATATTTACACGAATCATCCCTATCGTAAATACCATCACCATCGGCATCTGGACATCCTTTTGCCAATATTGTACCTGCGTCGTTTGGACATAAATCTTCGGCATCTGGCACACTATCTTTATCGGCATCTGGTAAAGGACAACCATTTAATTCAAGCAAACCTTTTTCGGTCGGACAAGCATCATCTTTATCTAAAATGCCATCCCCATCGGCATCGTCAAATGGACAACCCCTATTTTCTGCAGGTCCACTTACATATGGACAATTATCTAGCGCATCTAAAACACCATCACCATCTGAGTCCAATGGCGCTGGTGGAGGTGGAAGTTTTGGACACCTGCCAAAACCAAAGGCAATGCCAAAATTAATATCGGCACCTAAACCTAAAGTAGGTTTACTAGTATGGTCTTTAATTAATTGATTATATAATTGAAAAGAATTTAAAATACGCTCCGAACCAATATACATTTCAAACACTTTGGAACGGAAAAGTAATTGCGCACCAATGGCATTATTTCCATCCGAATTAAAAGTACCAGATGTAATGATATTTAATCTTTTAGCCAATCGAATATCGGTTACCAAGGTTAAATCAAAAAAATCATAGGCAAATGGTTTAGAATAAATTATGGTTGCATAAAGCCAGTTTGTTAATTTCATATTTCCAGAAACCTCAAATCTTGACAATAGTTTACTAGTATAAGGCCCCTTCGAGCTATCAATTGCAAAGGAGGTTAAATTATTCACTATAGAATCTTGCGCTAAGCTATCGTCTACAATATCTATACCCGTGAATCGAATTGATTTATCTAATTTATATTGAATGCTTTTATCATTCCATGTTATTTTTCCTATATCGAGTAAAGCAAAACCCATGGTAAATGTTGGATCTACTTCGTATTGTAAACCTCCAGAAAAAACATATCCTTTATTTGATTTTGCATTGGCAAGTAAAGAATCAACACCTAAATTATCTTTATTAGTAGGATCAAGAGAGGCCCTTACGGATCCTTTAATATAAATATCTAAGGTATCACCTAAAGGAGAAGTGGTAAATTTTGAGCCATTAATATCGACACCTACATTAGCAAGTCCAATAAGGTAACCTAATTTAAATCCACCCGACAATTTCTCATAAATTTGTCTGCGAAAACCAAAGCCCGTTTCGTTATAAACATTGGTAGAAACACCCATGTCCAAAAAGCCTTCGATGGTTTGACCTTTAAAAGAATTATTTCCTTTAGTGATGAAATTAAACACCCCATTATTTAACGATATGGAGGTTTGTGTTTTTAATTGAGAATAGAAAGATAATTCAGCCGCTTGCTTTTTACCCATGTTAATCTTCATTAAAAATATATTATAATTGAATTGATTGGCAATTCGATTAGTATATTTTGAACCATTCTGAAAATTCAATACGGATAAATTTTCACTGGCTAAAAAGGACTTGATAAAACTATTGGCGTCGCCAGAAACACTAAAATCGAGGTTAAATGAAGGCAAGAAAAGATTGGTCGCAAAAGCCCTACAATCATCTAAACTACGATGGTGTGGATTTTGTATGCCATCAAATAACGTTCTAGAATAATACAAAGAGTAGCGTTGCGCATTGGCCGCATAGCTACTCAGTATTAATAAAAAAGCGATAATATATTTTGAATTAAATTTCATGCTAATCAATGTTCAAAATCAATACTATTTACTTAAAGGATCTATGATTAATTTTAACCTGCCTTTGGCAATAAAATTTAATTGATAGTCTGTATAAATTTTAGGACTCACCACACCAACAGGTGTGTTTAATAATGCTTTTATTTGAATATATCGAGCAGATTTTAATCGCTCAAACAATTGCTGTGTTAAGGTTACCTTCGAAACCGAAACCCTAGGTTCCACTACTTTTTCTTCCCCTCCTATAATCGATGTTGTTGCACCATCAATTTTCAAAGAAGCCAAATTGGCGATTGGGTCGAAAGCGCCATTCATCGCCAGTAAATCAACATTGATAGTATAGGGAAAACCATTCGATATGGTAAAATCAAGTGATCCAGTATCGAGTCTAGTTTTACTCGTATCTATTTGTTCCCCTAAAGTACGGAGTAAGGCAAATACCACCGTGTCTTGCAATTTTAAACTATCAAAAGCAATAGAAAATGGTATCTCCGCATCGACAAATAATTTTATTGCACTGCGTTTATAAATAAAATGATTTAAAGAATTTGGATCTTGATTAACCCCAACCTTTGCAGCAAAGCTCATGGTTGTTGGAAAATTAGAAATTGTTTTTCCAAATCCTTTGGAATCATCTAATACAAATCTGTTGACAACAGCAGCCGGTCCAATATCTGCTTTTAAAATATCAAGATTACCTGTTTTTAATGAATCTATTCGACCAGATAATCCATTTTTAGTGGATACTTTTACATTGATTAAAAATGGTAAACCAGTTGTATTGTCAAAATCTAAGGTAACCTTAGCTTCTTTCAAATTGATCGAACCCCCTTTAATATTTTTATAAAAAGCAGCAGGCAGAACATCTGCTGTTGTCTTAAATTCTGGAAAATCGATGGTAAAATATCTTCCTTTAGAAAATCCCACTTTGATATCAGACAAGGATAAAGTGAAAAACCCAATACCAGATTGTGCACCATTATTAGGGCCCGCTAAAACATTCAGTTTAATATACATTAAACTATTACTATCTAAATCTTTCCCGCGCAAATCCCAATCTGCATTGGTTAAATCGATAATGGTAGAATCTGATGCCCCCGAAGCGATTGTTTCTATTGTTTGAGAAACATAAGGCAATCCATTAATTTTTAAACCCGGAATTTCCCATTGCAAATTGGTAAATGCAAACGTTTTATTATTCGTAATTTTTAATTTTAATTCGCCGCTCTCTAAAACTAATTGTGTTAATTTATTTAATTGCAAAGGTAAAGTTAAGTCGTAAGTAAAGTCTTGTGTTTTAAGCGTGTGTTTACCTCCACTTGGGTCGAATTTTAAAGAAGATGGAAAGGCAGGTATATCTTGAACTGCCGCTAATTGTTCGCCTAAAACTTGTTCGAAAACAGTATCTCTAAAGCCAACTTTAAAATAATTTGTAGGCGAAGTTTGAATAAAACTGGAATTTTCTTCGGTTAAATTAGCAAGTGTTACACTACCACGAGCCAATGGTAAAATATAATCTGGAGAAAAAATTGGCTCCGCGATGCCATCATCTAATAAATTACATGAGGATATACTAAAGGATGCAATCCATACTAAACATACACTTGCAATTAAATTTTTCTTTTTATTAAAATACATCATGGGTTATTTAAGCCAAAACATTTCTGCTTTAAATATAAGAAATTCGGGTGAATGCAAAATAATATAATCTATTAAAATTGTGTTTGGTAGGTAAAAATAACACCATCATTACTTAAAATAACTAAATAGGCTTTATCTGGCGATTGATAAACACTGGGCTTTGCATTTCCTGGTATTGGAAAATCTAACATTAATTTACCTCGTCTATCAAACATATAAAATTGGTTGTTTATGTTAGAAACTACGCCTAAGCCTTCTGTATTTGGATCAATTTTTAATGGAAATGCGGCTTGGTTTATTTTATTACTAAATTGATAGGTATATAATTTAACTTGTTGGTTAAAAACCTGCAAGGTATTTTGGTCGAGGTAAATTTGTTCTTGCAGTGAGTCGCCATACACATCTGCTTGTAAAAACAAATGTGATTTTGAATACGGACCAAACTTGGCTTGTTGAATGCTGCCATCAAAATAAACACTGGTGATTGCTCCATTTTGATTGGTACTCACAAACCTGTTTTTAGCTTCTGCCGTATCGGAAATAAAATAGAATGGATTAGTGTAAGTATTGTTGGCGCTGTCTTTTGGACTATTTATTACTTCTCCTTTTCTACTGATCCAATAAAATTTACCCTTGTTTGTATGTAAGAAAAAATAATCTTTATTATTGATTCGCACTTGTTGAATGGGCGATTGAATGGAATCAAGGCGCCTGCCTTCCCATCCTATCAGCGCTAAGCCGGTTAAGTCGTAAGCCCAAATACTTTGATTGCTACAATTTATAAAAACACGGTATTCGTTTGTATTTTGATAATTAATTAAAGATAAAGGTTGATCTGTAGCTGCAGCCAATTTAATTGGGAAACCTGGCATTGCTTTTCCATTGGCATCCATAAAATAAAGGTAATTAGCCGTATTAAATAAAATGCGGTAAGTGCCTGCTTGTTTAAGGGTTCGTATTTCGCCAATGAGCGCTTCTTTTATAGCTACTGATTTAATGAGTTTTCCAGCCATATTTAAAAAATGCACTTGATTACTATCATCTTGAAAAACAATCAAAGGTTCGGATAAAGGCAGTATAACTGGCGCAGTTGATGCGGCAATCGAACTACGGTATTTCCATAAAAACTTTAAAGAATTGGGCACTTGTAATTTTTTGGAAAGGTAAAATAGCGTATTAACCTTTTGCTGATCAAATGAAAACTGATAAGCCAAACCATCGTAGGCAGACCAACTCAGCCGTTTAGTAAAATTGGCTGCCGTAAAATTGTTTAATATTTCAGTACATTTTTTTTCATTACCAACAATTGGAAAATAATATAAATAATTATACTGCGCATCTAAATTTGCGTTAAATGTTTTAAAACGATTACTAGATGAAATTAAATTTCCGGTATTATAGGCATCAATGTACCAATATAATTGCTTTACAGAAGGCGCCAATAATAAACGATCACCTAACAGACAATAATACTGTGCTTCAAATTTTGCAAAGGGAAGACCCATGGTCATTTGCATAAAATTAGGAATGGGGAATTTTGCAATGGCCCTTCCTTTATAGGCCTGATATTTTACTTGATGTGCTAGTGTATTGATGCGTAATATCTTTTTTCGAAAATCTTCTACTTGTGTTAAATGCATCATCACTAAATCTATCGCAATTTGCGTAGAATCAATGCCTGTGCTAATCGCAAGATATTCTACCCCAGCACAATTATTGACCAAATCTTCCAAATTTGTTTTTAATTTTTTTGATTGCCTAGCTATGGTAGCATTAAACGCAAATGTGTGATTCAGTGTATAGTATTTTTTTAGCTTAGTTCTAAAAAGAGCATAATCCGATAAAATAAAATCTTGGAAGCCCAATGATGCATTGGGTACAAATGAAATTAAGTAAGAGCTAGACGCTTGTTGACCTTCGAAAACAGCAATAAAATTCTTTGCGTCATAATTTAACTTTCCTTTTAACAACCAATCATCTTTAGAAAAATCTATACTAAAAACGCCAAAATTACCCAGTTGATTAAAATCTGTGAAGGTCGAAAAATAATTTTCTTTAATAAAAGTATTGACAAACTTCGGAAAGTGTTGGTAGTTTATATAAATGGTTGCAATACCCGTCATCTTTGTATTGTAGCGGTTAAACAGATTTACAAATGCTTGTTTTTTCTGAAAATTAGCAATACCTAAATGCGCTCGTATAGCTTGTTGTACATCTTGTTCTTGAAAACTAAAAATTAAATAATTACCCACTTTTGCATAGTGTAGTATGGAGTCGGCCTGCATACGCGCATGATAAATTTTAATATCGATAAAATTACTCGGCGCTGGAGACTTTGCTAAGCTATCGTTTGATGGAATAAAACGAGTAATGTTTTCTAAAGGCCTATTGCTGACATCTAAAATATAAGTTGCAGAAATATTTTCGGCGGTTTGTGGATGAAAGGCAATCAATAAATTATTATTATAGACTACATCTTTAATTGCTTGGTTATTTTTAGCTAAACGATAAACTGTTTTTATTTCTTGTAAATAGGCGGCTGTAAATAAATATTGCTGATTATCGGCATTTTCAAATGTTTCGACCAAGCGATCGTCTAAGGTTAATTGTAAAACTATAGGGGTATTACTCGAAACAAAACTAAATATCGACTCGTTTACTGGCAGCTGTTTTGACCGTTGTTGGTAATACAAACCAATAGCCAATAAAATGGTGAATAAAATTGCCAAGAAGAGTATTATTCTTTTCATGTTTAAATATGACCAAAAATAGCTTGTTTCTGTAAATATGCTGATTATAATTTGATAAGTTAATTTTCAACAATTGTGATAAGCAATTGATCAGATTTTGTTAATTTTAACTTTTAACAAAATTCATGAAAACACTGCTCAAAATTGCAAGTATAGCTGGCCTCTTAGGTGTAATGATTGGTGCCTTTGGCGCACATCTTTTAAAACCTTTTATGAACGAAGAACAATTAGCCACCTTTAATACTGCTAGCAAATATCATTTGATACATTCTTTGAGTATTATCCTTTTAGCTATTTTATATCAGCAATTCCACCTTAAACAATTTAAAACTGCCGCCTACTTTCACCTTGTTGGCATTCTATTATTTGCTGGCTCGCTTTATTTAATTGCTTTAAAAGATTTTTTTCAAATTAACCATTGGACTTTTTTAGGACCTATTACCCCGCTTGGCGGTTTAAGTTTTATGATTGGATGGGCTTTACTATTTATTGGAAGCACTAAAATAAACCAAACTAATTGAATCCTTTGGAAACAACACAATTTGTAGAAATTATTTTACCCTTGGCAATTAGCCAAACATTTACCTATCGTGTTCCTCGAGAAATGAACGGTGTCATTGCCATTGGACAAAGAGTGGTGGTACAATTTGGCAAAAACAAATTAACAACGGGCATTATCCAAAGCATCCATACACAAGCTCCTAAGTTATACGAAGCTAAATACCTTATTGAAATTTTAGATGTCGCAAAACCCAGCATCAATGCCAAACAATTTGCACTTTGGAATTGGGTGAGCGATTATTACCTGGCTAAGCTTGGAGAGGTAATGAATATAGCACTTCCAGCGGCTTTAAAATTATCATCAGAAACAGCCATTTATTTAAACCCCGCTATTACTGTAGATAAATCAACCCTGAATGACCAAGAATATTTAATAGTAGAAGCCTTAGAAATGCAAGAAAAATTAAGCTTAAACGACTTAATTAAAATTGTGGAGCAACAGCGCATCATGCCTATTATTAAAGACCTCATTGATCAACAAATCATTTTTATTGAAGAAGAAATTGAAGATCGTTACCAAGCCAAAAGGCTTACATTTATTAGCTTAAACGAGATTTACCAAAGCCCTAGCGAATTAGCCAAATTATTTGATTCCTTGGTTAAATCGAGTAAACAATTAAGCACCCTGCAAGCCTATTTAATGCTGCGCAAAAAAGAAAAAGACGTGCTTAAAAAAGAATTAAGTCAATATGCGGGTGTTTCGGTTGCAGCCATTAAGGCTTTAATTGATAAAAATATTTTTATTCCATCAGAAAAAATAGTGAGTAGGCTAAAAATAGATGACCTTCCTTTAGCTGCAAACTTTGCATTAAGTACTGCTCAACAAGTAGCCTTTAATGACATCAACGAATCGCTGAAAACTAAGAACTGCGTGCTGTTGAAAGGTGTGACCTCTTCGGGTAAAACATTAATTTATATTCGATTAATAGAACAAGCCATTCAACAAAATAAACAAGCATTATTTTTATTACCCGAAATTGGTTTAACCACTCAATTAATTAATCGACTGCGGAAACATTTTGGCAATAAAATTGGCGTTTACCATTCTAAATTTAGCGACAACGAAAGAGTAGAATGTTGGAACCATGTGGCCGATGGAAGCTTTCAAGTAATACTTGGCACCCGAAGTAGCTTATTTTTACCTTTCCAACAATTAGGGGTAATTATTGTAGACGAAGAACACGATGCTTCTTATAAACAAAACGATCCGGCACCTCGCTATAACGGTAGAGATACGGCCATTTATTTAGCCAGCCTACACCAAGCAAAAGTAATATTGGGCTCTGCAACCCCATCGCTCGAAAGTTATCACAATGCAAAATCCGAAAAATACGGATTAGTAGAAATCAACGAAAGGTACGGCGGCATTGAATTACCAAGTATTGTATTTGCCGACATGGCCGAAGAAACTAAAAAGAAATTAAGCCAGTCGCATTTTAGTAGTGTATTGATTCAGGCCATTACCCAAAAACTTGAACTTGGCGAACAAGTTATTTTATTGCAAAACCGCAGAGGCTATGCCCCTATTTCGCTTTGTCATGTATGTGGTTATTCTGCTAAATGCACGCAATGCGATGTGAATTTAACTTATCATAAACAAAGCAATGAATTGCGTTGTCATTATTGCGGAAACCATCATAAACCAGTAAGCATCTGTCCTGCATGTGGTTCTAATCATGTAGAATGGAAAGGATTTGGTACCGAAAAAATTGAAGACGAATTACAAGAATTATTTCCAAGCGCTCGCATAGCCCGCATGGACCTGGATAGCACGCGTAAGAAAAATGCCTACTCGCAATTACTTGCCGACATTGAAGACCAGAAAATAGATATCGTAGTAGGCACACAAATGGTTGCCAAAGGACTCGATTTCGAAAATGTAACCTTAGTGGGTATTTTAAATGCCGATGCGATTTTAAATTTTCCCGATTTTAGAGCTTACGAAAGAGCCTTTCAATTAATCGAACAAGTAAGCGGCAGAAGTGGCAGAAGAAGCAAAAAAGGAAAAGTAATTATTCAAACTTTTAAAGTTGATCATCCTATTTTACAATTTGTACATCGACATGCTTACGAGGAAATGGTCAACTATGAATTGTTTGAACGCAATCAATTTCATTATCCGCCAGCTTATCGTATGATTGAAATAAACATCAAACACAAAGACATGGGTACCACCCAAAGAGCTGCGCAAGAATTAGCTAATTCGCTTAAAAAGACTTTAGAAAAAAGAGTATTAGGCCCCGAGTTCCCATTGGTTAGCCGCATTCGCAACCAGTACATCAATACCATTCTAATTAAATTTGAACGCAATGGCATAGATGCGGCCAAATTAAAACAGTTAATTGTACAAAAAATGGATTGGATAAGAGGTGTTAAAGAATTTAAATCGGTTACGATGGTAATTGATGTAGATCCAATGTAATTTACTTTCCTCTGCCTTGTAAAACAGTGGCAATGGTAAAAAATAAAATCTTAAAATCTACGGCAATACTCATGTTCTCGATATAAATAATATCGTATTTTAAACGCGCTAACATTTGTTCTACATTTTCGGCATAACCATATTTTACTTGACCCCAAGAGGTAATGCCTGGTCTTACTTTTTGTAAGTGTTTGTAATGGGGTGCATGCGCCATAATTTGATCGATGTAGAATTGTCTTTCGGGACGAGGGCCCACTAAAGACATTTCTCCTAGCAATACATTATAAAATTGAGGAATTTCATCTAAACGCGTGCGACGCATAAATTTTCCAAAGTTAGTTACCCTTTGATCGTTTTCTTTAGCTAGTTGTGGACCTTTGGTTTCGGCATCTAGGTACATAGAACGAAATTTAATAATCTTAAACGCTTTTCCATGAATGCCAATTCGGTCTTGCCTAAAAAGTACCGGACCCGCAGTGCCCAGTTTTACAATTATGGCCGTAATTAAATATAAAGGCAAAAGTACAATCAAAAAGAAAAGAGAAACCACCACATCAATAAACCTTTTTAAATTTATTTGCCAAGTAGGCATCAAATCTGTTTTGATTTGAATTAAAGGAATACCAAATAAGTGATTCATTTTTACCGAACCGGTAATGATATCGTACATATCTGGAATTATTTTTACATCTGCTTGCGAATTTTCGAGCTCATCGATAATGGCCTTTAAATGATCGTGCTCACGAGATTCAATGGCTATAATAACTTCGTCGATTTGGTATTGCCTAACAACCGCAGCAATTTCGGCATAAGTACCTAATTGTTTTAAGTGTTTTGCTAAATCATTTTGATGATTGATGGTGCCATTCACAAATCCTAAAAACTTATACCCTACCGATTCTTTGGCATCTTCAATTTCTTTATAAAGCTTATAAGCCTTATCGTTACTACCTACTAATAAAGTATTGAAACCAATTACACGCTGCTTCACTAAATACTTTGTACGCGTGGTAATAATGAATCTAGGAATATAAGTTAAGAAAAACTGCAGCGTAACCAATGTCAAAAAGGACAAATAATAATCGGTATAATTGGCTACTTGGTCGTCTAAAATTAATACAAAGAAAATCACCAAAACCCCTAAAAATGTTTGGCTAAAGGTTTGCACCATTTCTTTTAACCTCGACTTTTTATATACATTTTTATAAGTACCCGTTAAGTAGTATAAAGTCATCCAATAAATTGGAATAAAAATAATCGCTAAATAAAAATTATTATCTAAATCGAGCGGAATACTATAGCCAAACTTTAAAGGCTCAACATAAATTTTTCGATAAGCGAAAAAGCATACCCATACCAATACTGCCGAGATATAATCTAGTATAATGTATTTAAATGCTTGAACCCTTTTATTGATCATTGATAAATAAGCTGAAAATTATCGAGTAAAATTTGCGACTGTGTTTGCGTTTTAAGGTGATCTGCTTTTATATAAACCTTGAATTTGGTATTCGTAAATGAAGAAACCTCCGAGGCCACATTTAAATAAACTTTACGCCATTCGCCATTACTAGGGTTTAAGTTGATAAAAGGCACATTGGTTACCAAACCCGACACAATATTAATACCATATAATCCTACCCTTAAAGTAGTTTGTGTGCGATAAGAAATTTCGATGTAAACAGGCCTGCGATTGGTGGGTAAAGTATATGATTTTGACGTTTCCATAATCAGGGTGGAATCGGTTTTGTTTAATATAATTTCGCCCGAATAATTTCCATCGAGTACCAAAGAATCTACACTGGTTTTAAATATGGTATCGGCGGCACTACCTGCTGCAATTTTAAAAATTGTTCCAGCACCTTCAAAACCCTCCGCTTTATCATCGCCCCACTCTATTGGGTATTTGAGTACAGCTTTATTATAGGAATATTTAGGTAAAATGGTATCTATTTTACCTTTCTCGAAAATGATATCTTGATTATAGGAAGTAAAAAAAGGAAATATTTCGCGGTCGTTGGTATTGCCGTTTTTAAGCACCCCTGCATATACTCTTACGCGGTGTGTACCTTCTGTAATTAACAATGGAAAAACAGAAGGGTAATCATAAATACCCACTAGTTTTCCATCAACAAACACCCAAGCATCGGTAATCTTTTGGGTATTTCTATTGATGATAATGGGCGTTCCATTTACCGTATCGACAAATAAAAATGAATCTATTCTAAGATAACATGGTATTTCTTCAGAAGGATTGATAACTTCGCATGATGAGAATAGCTGAGCTGTAAAAAAGGCAAATAATATTAAAAACAGGGTTTGTTTTCTCATACAACAATTTAAATTTGCGCAATTATAGCCATTTATTAGAAAATAACTGAACGTTAAACGCTAAAAAAGGCTTTATAGTATATAAAAAATGAATTTTCCAGCATTTACCGATACCTACCGCCAAAAAGGCGAAAGAAAGCTATTAGCTGCACAATTACAGAAAAAAGGCATCAACGACGAAAAGGTATTGGCGGTTATCGCAGAAGTTCCTCGACATTTTTTCTTTCCTAAAGATTTTTGGGACCATGCTTATGAAGACAAGGCTTTTCAAATTGGTGCAGGACAAACCATTTCGCATCCACACACAGTAGCATACCAAAGTCAATTATTGGAAATTACAGAAGGCGATGTGGTATTAGAAATTGGCACTGGATCGGGATATCAAACAGCTGTTTTGTTAGCCTTAGGTGCCGAAGTTTATTCGATAGAAAGACAAGAAGAATTATACGAAAAAACAAAAGCACTTTTTAATCAATTAAAATTAGAGGCCTATTTATTTTTTGGCGATGGCTCTAAGGGCCTAGCAGAAAAAGGTCCATTCGATAAAATTATTTGCACCGCAGGTGCACCAACAATTCCTACCAATTTATTAGCGCAATTAAAAATTAGCGGTAAAATGGTGATTCCAGTTGGCGATGAAAAAAATCAGAAAATGAATTTAGTGACACGTGTAAGCGAAAAAGAATTTCATACACAAGAGCTAGAAACTTTTAGATTTGTGCCTTTGATAGGCGAGCAAGCATGGTAGTTTGTAATTAAAAACTATTTTAAGCGACGATCCATTTCTATTTTTGCGTCTTTTTCTTTTAAAGTATCGCGTTTGTCGTGCAATTTTTTTCCTTTAGCCAACCCAATTTCTACTTTAGCAAAACCACGCTCGTTGATTACAATGGCAAGGGGAATAATGGTCATGCCCACATCTTTTAATTTACCTTGAATTTTTTTGAGCTCTTTTTTATTTAATAATAATTTACGCTCACGCTTAGGTGCATGATTATAAAATGAACCAAAAGAATATTCGGCAATGTGGATGTTCATTAAAAATAATTCGTTGCCAATAAAGCTGCAATAACCATCGGTAATAGTGGCTTTGCCAGCCCTAATAGATTTAATCTCGGTACCCATTAATTGAATACCCGCTTCATATTTTTCAATAATAAAGTATTCAAAATTGGCTTGTTTATTTTTAATCAGTACCCCGGCAGTCATGTTTATCGAATAATTAATACAGGCACTTTTACGCGGTGCCTTAACGAATCTAATGTGGTGCCAAAGATAATATCTTTTATTCCTTTATGGCCATGTGCACCCAAAACCAATAAATCTATTTTGGATTGATTCACAATTTGCGCAATGGCTTTGGCTGGATTACCATAGCCTAAGGCAATTTCCACTTGATAGCCTTGCGCCATTAAATCTTGTTGGTATTTTTCTAAGTTGATGCGATCTGCCCTACTCTCGTGGTCGTCGCTGGCTTGGCCTGCATAATTGGCATTCACCGTTTCAATACTATGAATTAATAAATAAGTGGCTTCGGTTCCACCTTGCTGAATGGCAGCGGTAATGGTTTGTTTGTCTACCGCCGAAAAACCAATGGCTATGGCAATTCTATTGGGTTTAGCAGGAATTTGAATATTAAAGTTTTCTGCAATGCCATGTGGAATTAAATTTTTAGTGAATTGAATATTAAAAAAGGGTGCTAGAAAAATATAAATCAATAAAATGGCCGATAGTAGCAAACAAATAATCACTACTATTTCTATTGAATTTAAATTCT
>CAIKLP010000027.1 GCA_903828245.1 uncultured bacterium
ACTGCCGAGTAAATTCATTTTTAATTTCCATTTATTTAGCTTTTATTTGATGTCAAATTAAATAATTATGGCTGTTCCTTACTGGTTATCTCGAATGTCTTTGATGCTCCCCGAAGAGCAAGTAGAAAAATTAATGAATGCAAATGTATTGGTGGTGGGTTTGGGTGGAGTTGGTGGTATTTGCGCCGAAATGATAGCCAGGGCAGGTGTTGGCAAGATGACCATTGTAGATGCCGATACGGTAGATGCCAGCAATAAAAATAGACAAATTCCGGCATTGACTTCGACCGAAGGTTTAAATAAAGTCGAAGTAATGGCCGCTCGCATCCGAGATATTAATCCAGCAATTCAGTTGCGTGTATTAAACGAGTTTGTAAAAGATGATCGCACCGACGAAATTTTAGAAGAAGAACAATTCGATTATGCGGTCGATTGCATCGATACCTTATCTCCTAAAGTATTTTTTATCAAAGCTTGTTTAGATAAGAATATTCCAATTGTGAGTTCCATGGGAGCAGGAGGGAAAGTGGATCCCTCTCAAATTAAAGTGGTAGATATTTCAAAAACATACCAATGTAATTTGGCAAAATATGTGCGCAAAAGATTGTATCATTTAGGGACTCGAAAAGGCGTCAAAGTGGTTTTTTCGCCCGAAGCAGCCGACAAAACTAAAATCATTGAAACCCCTAATGCTTTCCCTAAAAAATCGATTATTGGTACGGTTTCTTATATGCCAGCCATGTTTGGCTGTACTATGGCCTCTGTAGTGATTAGAGATTTAATTGAAGCATAATTATTTAAATCACTGAAAATCAGGCAATATTTAAATTGATTTTGTAGCAAAGGCTTGTTTTTAATGCCTTTCAGGCTTGTTGTGGAAATCTTTTCTCTCGCTTAATTCCCTAAAATTTTAGATTTGTGCAAACCTAGCTCCTTTGAATTGGGTTTTGGAACCATTTATCGAATGGCTTCTTAGATTAATTTTAAATACAAAAAATGGCAAATAGTAATTATAGTGAAGACGATATCCGATCGCTTGATTGGAAAGAGCATATACGATTAAGACCCGGCATGTACATTGGTAAACTAGGAGATGGTTCTAGTTTAGACGATGGTATTTATATTCTATTGAAAGAAATTATCGACAATTCTATCGATGAATTTGTGATGGGTGTGGGTAAGCAAATTGATTTAACAATTACCGATCACAAAGTAATTGTCAGAGATTATGGCCGTGGAATTCCTTTAGGAAAAGTGATCGATTGTGTTTCTAAAATAAATACTGGAGGCAAGTACGATTCTAAAGCATTTCAAAAATCGGTAGGATTAAACGGAGTGGGTACAAAGGCTGTAAATGCATTATCTGCTAGCTTTAAGGTGCAATCTTTTAGAGATGGAAGAACCAAAGTTGCCGAATTTTCTAGAGGCGAATTAACCCAAGAATTTAAAGAAGAAGCGACCACGCAAAAAAATGGCACCTGCATTACCTTTGTTCCAGACGATCAAATTTTTAGAAATTTTAGGTATATCCATGAGTTCATGGAAAACATGCTTTGGAATTATGCTTTTTTGAATGCAGGTTTAACCATTCAATTAAATGGCGAAAAATTTGCCTCGCAAAAAGGGCTTTATGATTTATTAGACAGAAAAACAGACGAAACCATTCGTTATCCAATTATTCATTTAAAAGGGGACGATATTGAAATTGCGATGACTCACAATAGTCAATATGGCGAAGAATATTATTCTTTTGTGAATGGACAGCATACTACGCAAGGAGGTACGCACCAAGCGGCTTTCAGAGAAGCAGTGGTGAAAACAATCAGGGAGTATTATAAAAAAGATTTTGATGCTTCGGATATCAGGGCTTCTATTGTTGCTGCAATTAGTATTCGAATTCAAGAACCCGTATTTGAATCGCAAACGAAAACAAAATTAGGTTCTATTAATGCGGCACCAGAGGGACCAAGTATTCGAAATTGGATCAACGACTTTTTGAAAAAAGAGCTCGACAATTATTTGCACAAACACGCCGATGCGGCAGATGCTTTGCTCAAAAGAATTCTGCAATCGGAAAGAGAACGAAAAGAAATTGCGGGTATCAAAAAATTGGCTAACGAGCGTGCCAAAAAAGCAGCCTTACACAATAAAAAACTCAGAGATTGTAAAGTACATTTAGACGACGAAAAACATATCAGAAGATTTGATACTACTTTATTTATTACCGAGGGTGATTCTGCAAGTGGATCAATTACTAAATCTAGAGATGTAGAAACGCAAGCGGTGTTTAGCTTGAAAGGTAAGCCACTGAACTGTTTCAGCCTTACTAAAAAAATAGTTTACGAAAACGAAGAATTCAATTTATTGCAACATGCCTTAAATATTGAAGATGGTATCGAAAACTTACGCTATAATAATATTGTGATTGCAACCGATGCCGATGTGGATGGAATGCATATTCGTTTATTGATGATGACTTTCTTTTTACAGTTTTTCCCAGATATTGTAAAGGCGGGTCATGTGTATATTTTACAAACGCCATTATTTCGAGTAAGAAATAAAAAGGAAACCATTTATTGTTATTCGGATCAGGAAAGAAAAAATGCGCTAAATAAATTGGGACAGAAATCTGAAATCACCCGATTCAAAGGTTTAGGAGAAATTTCGCCAGAAGAGTTTGAATTGTTTATTGGTAAAGATATTCGCATCGATCCGGTAATTATTCCGAAAGATCAAAAAATGCAACAATTATTAGAGTACTATATGGGTAAAAACACACCCGCAAGACAAGAGTTTATTGTGAAGAATTTACGATTTGAAAAAGAAGAAATCGTCGCTGAATTGCCCGAAATTGCTAGCGAATTAGCTGATTAATTGTGTGAAGGATTATTGAAAACCAAATGATGGAAACACCAAACGAAGAAAAATTAAATCATAATATTATACCCATTACTGGTTTGTACGAAAACTGGTTTTTAGATTATGCATCTTATGTAATCTTAGACAGAGCCGTGCCAAATATGTACGATGGATTAAAGCCAGTTCAAAGAAGAATTTTACATTCGCTTAAAGAAATGGACGATGGTCGATATAATAAAGCGGCCAATGTAATTGGAAATACCATGAAATACCATCCGCACGGAGATGCCTCTATCGGAGATGCCATGGTACAAATTGGACAGAAAAATTTATTAATTGATTGTCAAGGAAACTGGGGAGATCCAGTAACCGGCGATAGTGCAGCTGCACCAAGATATATCGAAGCTAGGCTTTCTAAGTTTGCTTTAGATGTAGTGTTTAATCCACAAACAACCAATTGGCAATTATCATACGATGGTAGAAATCGCGAGCCCATTACTTTGCCTGTTAAGTTTCCTTTATTACTCGCGCATGGAGCAGAGGGTATTGCAGTAGGTTTAGCCACCAAAGTATTGCCGCATAATTTCATCGAATTAATTTTAGCATCCATTGAAATTTTAAAAGGTAATCGCCCTAATTTATTACCCGATTTTTTAACTGGTGGTTTAGCAGATTTCACGAATTACAACGAAGGCCAACGTGGCGGCAGAGTGCGTGTGCGTGCCAGAATTATAGAGAAAGACAAAAAGACCTTAGCCATTACCGAAGTTCCTTTTTCTACTACCACTGGAAGTTTAATTGATAGTATTATATCTGCCAACGATAAAGGTAAAATCAAGATTAAAAAAATCGAAGATAATACGGCTAAAAACGTGGAAATTATGGTGCATTTAGCGCCTGGAATTTCACCAGATGTAACCATCGATGCCTTATACGCTTTTACCGATTGCGAAGTATCTGTTTCGCCAAATACCTGTGTCATTAAAAATGACAAGCCGTATTTTATGAGTGTGAATGATATTTTAGTCGAAAGTACCAATCATACCAAGGCTTTATTGAAACAAGAACTCAGCATTCGCTTAGCTGAATTGAATGAGAAATGGCATGCTTCTTCTTTAGAAAAAATATTTATCGAAGAAAAAATATACAGAGATATTGAAGAGTGTACCACCTTCGAGTCGGTATTGCAAACCATCGACAAAGGCTTAACTCCTTTTAAAAGTAAGCTTTTAAGAGAAGTAACCAAAGATGATATATTAAGTTTAACAGAAATTAAAATTAAACGAATTTCTAAATTTGATGCCTTTAAAGCAGATGATATTTTAAAAGGAATTGAAAAAGAAATCAAAGAAGTTAAAGCGAATCTTAAAAATTTAACGGAATATTCGATTGCCTATTTTGAAAGATTGCTTGATAAATATAGCAAAGGTAAAGAGCGTAAAACTGAAATTAAATTATTTGATAAAGTAACTGCAACACAGGTTGCTTTGGCTAACCAAAAGCTATACATCAATAGAAATGAAGGTTTTGTTGGTTTAGGTTTAAAGAAAGACGAATACGTTTGTGATTGTTCTGATATTGACGACATCATTGTTTTTTGTGCCAATGGAAAATTCAAAGTCATTAAAGTAGCAGAGAAAACTTTTGTAGGCAAAGATATTATACATGCAGCGGTATTTAAAAAGAATGATGATCGTACGGTTTATCATTTAATCTATAGAGATGGTGCCTCGGGTAAATCATTTGTGAAAAGATTTGCCATCACGGGTATTACCAGAGATAAAGAATACGATTTATCGCAAGGCTCTAAAGGCACGGAGGTGCTCTATTTCACCGCTAATCCAAATGGTGAATCAGAAATCGTGACCGTTAACCTTAAGCCTATGTCTAAATTAAGAAAGTTGGCTTTCGATTTAGACTTTGCCGAAATTGCTATTAAAGGCAGGGCTTCTCAAGGAAATATTATTACTAAATTTCCAGTGAAGAAGGTCATCTTAAAATCTAAAGGAGTGAGTACCCTTGGTGGCCGAGAAGTTTGGTTTGATGATGCGATTCACAGACTTAACACAGACGGCAGAGGCAGGTTCTTAGGTACTTTCCAAGGAGACGATAAAATATTGGTTCTTTATGTTGATGGTTCGTACGAATTAACCAACTTCGATATCAGCAATCATTACGATGATAAATATTTCTTATTAGAAAAATACGACACCGATCGCGTGATTTCAGCTATTCATATGGATGGCGAAAGTAAAGCCTCTTATGTAAAGCGTTTTCAAATCGAAAGCCCAACCATCAACAAGAAGTTTCCGTTTATCATGGAAAGCACAGGTTCTAAATGTTGGTTTGCAAGTACCCAAGTAGAACCTATTGTCAAAGTTTCATTTGCCAAAGAAGGCAAATTAGCGCCTAAAGATTTGGAATTAAATGTAGCTTCTTTTATAGATGTAAAAGGAATGAAAGCGATTGGTAATAAAGTTTCTAAATTCAGAATCAATGCAGTAGAAGATATTTCTAATTCTGCCGCCATGGACGAAGTAGAAGAAGGGGACTTAGCAGATTTGCAAAAGACATTGGCAGATATTAAAGCTAAAAACTTAGCAAAGCCAAAGCCTGCGCCAGTTCCAGTAAAAGATATTACAAAATCAATCGAAATGGAAATTACGAATCCCGACGATTTAGATGTCGATGGCAATTCGCAACCGACCTTATTCTAAATAAAAAAAGCGCTGAATTTCAGCGCTTTTTTTATATTAAAGTTAACAACCTCATTTCTTTTTCATCGAGCAAGGCAGTGCAAGTGGCTAAGTCCTTGGCTAATTGAATTAATTCATCGACGCCTGTTTCGCTCAGCATTTTTTCGTTGATTACTATTTTTTTATTTTCTAATTCGGCTATTTCCTGAGTTAAAGTCTCCATTTCTTTTTGCTCTTTATAGCTGAGTTTGGTTTTTGCTGCCGGTGCAGGCGCCGGTGCAGCCATAGATTTTGTTTTCTCGGCTTTTAGCGCTGCTTTTTTAGCGTCTTCTGCTTCGTCTCTTTCTACACGGTAATCGGTGTAATTGCCATTGTATACACGCACATTGCCTTCGCCTTCAAAAATAAATAGTTGGTCGGTTAATTTATCTACTAAATACCTATCGTGAGAAACCAATAAAATACAGCCTTTAAAATTTAACAAAAATTCCTCGAGTACATTCAATGTGTCAATATCTAAATCGTTGGTGGGCTCATCGAGGATTAAGAAATTTGGATTCTTGATCAATACCCTCATTAAATGCAATCGCTTTCTTTCGCCACCACTTAATTTACTCACCATGCCATATTGTTTAGCTGGCGGGAATAAAAATCTCGTCAATAAGGCCGAAGCAGAAATAGTAGAACCATCTGCCATGGTAATGTATTCGGCAATGTTTTTTACAATATCGATTACGCGTTCGCTCTCGTCAAATTGCAAGCCCTTTTGTTCGTAATAGCCAAAAACAGTGGTTTCGCCAACAATTACTTTTCCTTTGTCTGGTAAAATTTGTTGCGTCACTAAATTCAAAAAGGTAGATTTTCCCATTCCGTTTTTTCCTGCCACACCAATTCTATCTCCTTTTTTAAATACATAAGAAAAATCGTGAATGATATTTTTATCATCAAAACTTTTATCAACATGATGCAATTCAATAATTTTATTTCCTTGTAAAGCAATTTTCACATTTAACTCTACCGAGTTTTTACTTGGTCCGTTTTTGGTTTTCTCCGATAAATCGTAAAATGAGTCTATCCTCGATTTAGATTTGGTGGTACGCGCTTTGGGTTGTCTGCGCATCCATTCTAATTCTTTGCGCAATAAATTTAAATTCTTCTCTAAGCTTGAAGCGTCCATGGCTTCGCGCTCTGCTTTTTTCTCGAGGTAATAGCTGTAATTCCCTTTATAGGTATATACTTTACCGTTTTCGAGTTCGGCCACTTCGTTGCAAACATTGTCTAAGAAATAACGATCGTGGGTAACCAATAAAATAGTTTTATTACCAATGCGTAAAAATTCTTCGAGCCACTCAATGGTATCAATGTCTAAATGGTTGGTCGGCTCATCTAAAATATAAACATCTGGATCGTCAATTAATAATTTAGCCAAAGCCAATCTTTTTTTCTGACCACCCGATAGCGTGCCTATTTTTTGTTCGTAATGATGAATGCCTAAAGTGCCTAAAATTTGGCGAATGGTGTGTTCGTATTCCCATGCATTGGCGTTCGATAATTCGTCGGTTAATTTACCAATTTCGGTTTCGTCTGCGTTAGGGTCTTCGATGAGTTCTTCGTATCTTCTGATTAATTGCTGTTGCACATTATCCATTGAGAAGATAAATTCGGCGATACTTTGTGCTGCATCAAATAGGGGTTCTTGGTCTAAATAGCCAACTCTTAATTCTTTATTACCAACTACTTTTCCTTCTTGTGGTTGTATTTTACCCGATAAGATTTTCATCAGGGTTGATTTACCTGCGCCATTTACACCAACTAAAGCCATTCTTTGGCCAGCATTCAAACCTAAATTCAAACCTTTAAAAAGCCAATTATCTTGAAATGAATGCCCTAATTGTTCTGCCGATATAAAATTACTCATGGCGCAAAGATGCTAAGAAATTGCAGATTAATGGGAATATTTAACAGAAATTCTTACTTGATGTACTGAATTTTTCCAAAAACACCCAAGGGTAATTTAGCGCCTTTGCTGGCTTGCAAATAAAGTTCGCCAATGGTTAAATTATCGGTTCTTTTAAAAGAGGATTTAATTAGGTTTTCTACAATGAGCGAAGAGAATCCTAAAGAATAAGTATTCAGTATTAAAAAGAAATTATCGGGGTCTGCTAGCTGTGCAACATCTTTCATAATTTCGTTGATGCTGTCTTCTAGTTTCCATTTTTCGCCATTGGGTCCATGACCAAATGCAGGAGGATCTAAAATAATGCCATTGTATTTTTTGCCACGCTTTACTTCACGCTTTACAAATTTCAAAGCATCTTCCACCACCCATTTAATATCTTTTAAATTAGAAAGTTCTTGGTTTTCGTTTGCCCAAGTAACTACTTGTTTGATCGAATCAACGTGGGTTACTTCTGCTCCTGCAGACCTTGCCGCCAGCGAAGCTCCGCCGGTATAAGCAAATAAATTCAGCACTTTAGGCGCCGTAATTTTCATTGCCTTAATGGCCTTAGCCGCATAATCCCAATTGGCCGCTTGTTCTGGAAAAACACCAACATGTTTAAACGAAGTAAAAGCCAATCTAAATTGAATGTCGATGTCTTTGGTTTTGTATTTAATATGCCACCTGTCGGCAACTGGATTTTTTAATTTAACCCATTCGCCGCTAGAACTGCTTTTGGATTTAAATTTTACGTGCGCTAATTTTTCCCATTCTTTGGCAGACATTGCTGGGTCCCAAATAGCTTGAGGCTCTGGTCTAATGGTAATGTACTTGCCAAATCTTTCGAGTTTTTCGAAATTTCCACAGTCAATTAATTCGTAGTCTTCCCATTGAGTAGGGCTTAACATTGTTATCATGCGCAAATATTTTATTGGTATTTAGATTTCATTAATTTGCTTGCAAAAACAAATTCATTGACTTCTTGATTATCTGATTTAATTAATTCGGTATTCGATCCTTCCCACCAATTTTGTCCTTGGTGTAAAAAAATAATATGGTCGCCAATTTCCATCACCGAATTCATATCATGCGAATTGATGACCGTTGTAATTTGATATTCTAAAGTAATTTCTTTGATTAAATTATCAATAATAATCGATGTTTTAGGGTCTAATCCCGAATTAGGCTCATCGCAAAACAAGTATTTAGGTTGCATGGCAATGGCCCTTGCAATGCCCACTCTTTTTTTCATTCCACCCGATAAATCAGCAATTTTAAGTTGATTCACATTTTCGAGATTCACTCTTTTTAAACAAAAATTAGCGCGGTCTAATTTTTCTTCCATGGTAAAATCACTGAACATATTCAGTGGGAATAAAATATTATCTTCTACATTCATGGAATCAAAAAGCGCTGCACTTTGAAACAACATGCCTATTTCTTTGCGGGTTGGAATTTTTTCTTTAAAGTCTAATTTGCTAAAATCTACGCCATCGTAATTAATTTCTCCAGCATCTATTTCGTGTAAGCCAATCATACATTTGAGCAGCGTAGTTTTACCCGAGCCACTTCCACCAATAATCATATTGGTAATGCCTGGTTTAAATATAGCGCTGATATTTTTTAATACCTGATTGCTATCAAAAGATTTAGAAACGTTTTTTAATTCAATCATTATAATAAAACTTGAGCGACTAAATAATCTGCAAATAAAATTAATACGGAACTATAGACCACCGCTTTGGTGCTCGATACGCCTACGTCTAAGGCTCCACCTTTGGTGTAAAATCCTTGATAAGCAGAAACACTTGACAATAAAAAAGAAAAAATATAAGTTTTAATCAAGGCTACAATAACGATATAGGGATTCCAATCTCTGAGCACACCCGAAATAAATTCGGCACCAGAAATAACACCGGTAAGTGGCCCAATTAAATAGGCACTAACAATTCCTAAGAACATAGAAATAACCACTAACATGGGAATAGTAATCACCGAAGCAATTATTTTTGGTAGCACTAAATAACCTGTAGAATTGACCCCCATTATTTCTAAAGCATCAATTTGTTCGGTTACCCGCATGGTACCTAATTCCGAAGCGATACTTCCGCCAACTCTTCCGGCTAACACTAATAAACAAATGGTTGGACTAAATTCGATAATGACAGAGTCTCTGGTAATTACCCCAATAATATCTCGGGGAATTAAATTACTCACTAATTGGTAGGCAGTTTGAATACAAGTAACGGCGCCTAAGAATATCGAAATAACCGCAATGATACCAAATGAGCCAACACCAATAAGGTTCATTTCGCGCACAATTTCTTTCCAGTAAACTTTCAGGTTTTCTGGTTTGGTAAATACATTCTTTAAGAATAGCAGATATTTGCCGAAATGATAAAAAAACATGCTTATTTTTATTTGTAAAAGTAAAGAATTTGATTGATTTTAATGCATCTAATAGCAATTGAAATTCTTGTTTTTTAGGAAATATAATTAAACTTGTAAAAAGCAGATATGAGTATCATTATTACAGGTTCTACCAAAGGTATAGGGAATGCATTGGCGCATCAATTTGCTGCCGAGGGGCATAATTTAATTACGATTGCCAGAAGTCAATCCGATTTAGATTTTCAATCAAAACAATTATACGAAGCTTATGGGGTGCAGGTTAACTGCATTGCGGCCGATTTAGCAGACGAAACAAGTATTCAGTTTTTAATATCTAGTATATTGGCTTTAAAAAAACCCATAGATGCGCTCATCAATAATGCCGGTTCGTATATAGCTGCAGATGTACATTCCGAGCCCGATAACGCCTTGAGCCAAATGCTTGCGATCAATTTAATATCGGCTGTAAACATCACCAAAGGTTTATTGCCCTTATTTTTAGAACAGCGTTATGGTCATATTTTCAATATGTGTTCGGTGGCAAATATTACACCAATTCCAGCGGCTATTTCTTATACCGTAAGTAAATATGCATTATATGGTTTTACCAAATGCCTTAGAGAAGACCTCATGACCAAAGGCATTAAGGTTACTGCGGTTATTCCAGGTTCAACGCTTACCGCATCTTGGGAAGGCACTACATTACCGGCAGAACGTTTTATACAACCCGAAGATGTTGCATCGGCTATCTACAATGCTTATTCGCTATCTTCAGGCGCATGTATGGACGAAATTATTATTCGCCCGCAATTGGGTACATTGTAATTTTTAAGATACTTAGCGAAGCACTAGTTAAAAAATATATTTCTTTGTGTAGAAAATTAAAATTATGAACACGAAACAATTATTTAGAAATAAACAAAAAGGTAAAATCGGTGGCGTTTGCGCAGGTTTAGGCGAATATTTCGAAGTAGATATTACATTAATTAGGGCCTTATTTTTAGTTGCTTTATTAGGCTTTGGTTCTGGTTTTTTAATGTACGTCATTCTTTGGATTGTGTTGCCAGAGCGCAGTCAAACATTTCAAGAAAGTAATATCAACGAGACATTTAAAGCAAACCAATCTACTGTTTTTCCTAAAGAATCAAAATTAAAAAAAGAAAATGTAATTGGTGCATTAGTGCT
>CAIKLP010000028.1 GCA_903828245.1 uncultured bacterium
TTATCAAAATTAATTTATAATTTTATTATTGTTAAAAATATTAAAAATTTCAGCACCTAATTTAATAAGTAATTTTTTGTTTTTATCAATCAGCTCTTGCTTTGTGTATTTTTTTATTGGTTTTTCTAGAGCTATTATCATTTTCTCTGCCAAATCTTCTGAAGAACCTGTTTTAAAAAAAGTAACAGTCTCATCATTTATTTCTTTGTTTACTGGAATGTCAGAGACTATAGATGGTATTCCATAAGCCACGGATTCATAGACCGCACCACCACCAGGTCCGCCTTCAAATAAAGTAGGCTGTATTATTCCTATACAATTTTTTAGAATTTGAAGCTGGTCTAGCTTTGGAATATAGCCAAGGATTAAAATATTGTTCTCTAGATTTAAGTCTAAAATTAAATTTTGTAATGAATCAAAATAATCTGGGAAACGATTATCCTGAGTTTGGCCTGTGCAAACTAAACAAATATCTTTATTTTCTAATTTGTCTAAAAAAATTCTAAATGCTTTAAAAGCCGTAACATGATCTTTGTGTTTCCAAAATTGATTGGAAATCATAAAATATCTTTTCGGTAGGTTATACTTATCTATATTATTTTCTAATTTAAAAAAATCTAAATTTAGAACAGGGCAGAAAGGCAATGCAATTATTCTTGCTTTCGTATTTTGTCCAATAAATTTTTCAATATCATTTTTAACCGATTTTGCATTTACAATAATTGTTTTTGCTTGGTTAAGCAAAGACAAAAATTGTCTGTCTCTACTATTTATATCTTTTTCTGTGAAAAACTCAGGATAATATTTATGTTGAAAATCATAAATATAGCCCGCCCATGCTATAGGAAAATTTGATGACAAGGAATTAAAAGCAGGTAACATAAAATCAATATTATGTTTTATTGCCATTTTTGCCAAATCAGCTTTTTTACCATTATAATAATAAACTTCAATTTTATCATTTATACTTTTAAAAGTATCTACAAATGATTTTTTTTTGATACTACTTTGTAATTGGAATTTTTTTCCAAACAAATTATTTAATATTATTTTTAAACCGTTTTTTATATTTCTCTTATACCCTGATTGATTTGGAACAAATACATAAATTTTAATTTCATTATTTCCAGTTTCATTAATGGCATTAAGTCCATTTAAAACTAGCCTTATAAAATCAATACCGCCACCCCAATTTATAAATTGGTCAGTTAATATGCCTAAATTATACATTATTTAATCTTTTTAACAGGCATGCCAACATAAGTTCCGGACTCTTCGATGGTCTTGTTAACAAGCGCACTAGCGCCGATTATTGAATTTGCGGTTATTTCAACATTTTCAAGTATTGCAGCACCAGTACCAATAAATACATTTGAGGAAATTTTCACATTACCAGATATTTGGACGCCAGGCGATATTGTTGAAAAATTACCAATTTCACATTCATGTCCAACAGTAGTGTTTATATTTAGGTGCACAAAATCTCCGATTTCTATTTCTGTAGTAATTAAATTTCCAGGACAAATAATAGAACCTTTACCTACTTTAACTGTGCGCTTATCATAGATTACCGTAGGATGTATAATTACTGGAAATAAAGTAGTTTCATAATTAATCTTATTATATATCCTTTCCTTTAAAGCAGGATGTCCAACAGCAATAACACAATTATGCATTTCACTTTTATGAAATGCATTAAAATATTGGTTTTCAGAGATAATCTGGATTCCATTAATGCTATTTCCTTCATGATATTCAGAGTCATGTACCACAAAAGCATGAATGTCCAGATAAGTTTGCGGATTATTATTAGACTCGAAAATATAAAATTCAACTTCTTTTGCAAAACCAGAAGCGCCGAAAATAAAGGTTTTCATTTAGATTCAATCAATAATGAGTAATTAGATTATGGTATACTAATAATTATTTAGTTGCAAAAAAATATTAATTTCTTTACAAATAAACTCAATTTCTTCCTGTTTCAGCCCTGGGTAACTAGGCAGATTAAGACCTCTCCAACCAATATCTTCGGCAGTTGGATGGCGTTGATATTGCGCCGAGTACATTGGCATCGTGTGTACCGGGTAAAATAAAGGTCGAGTTTCTATGCCCTGATTTTCTAGGTGTGTTCTTAATGCATCTCTTTCTTTTGCATTGCTTGTTAGTATAGAGCACATCCAATACGAATGATACACGTTGTTTCCTACTTGATTGTGAAATACAACTGGAGTATTAGCTAACAATGATCTATAAGTATCAGCTACCCTTTCCTTTTCTTTGAGTACTTGCTCAATGTTTTCTAATTGCGCTAAACCAATTGCAGCACATATGTTTGTCATTCTGTAGTTGTAACCAACAACATCATGCCAATATTGCCTATGCTTGGCTAGTCCTTGTCCTTTAAAGTGTACCGAACGGTCATGTAATGTCTCATCATTTGTTACAACCATTCCACCTTCTCCTGTAGTTATTGTTTTATTTCCAAAAAAACTAAATGTAGAGATATCTCCAAATGTACCTACATGCTTACCATTGTATAGTGATCCAATAGCTTCAGCACAATCTTCAATTAGAAAAATATTATGCTTTTTACATATTTCAACTAAGGGATCCATATCACAAGGATGACCATACAAATGAACGGCCATTACTGCTTTAGTTTTAGTGGTTATCTTTTTTAGGACATCATCTGGATTAATTTGCCAACTTTCAGACAAAGAATCTACAAATACAGGAGTAGCCCCAGTATAAGCTATTGCATTAACAGATGCAATGTAAGTAAGTGTAGGAACTATTACCTCATCTCCTTCGCCAATACCAAGTGCCAATAAGGCTAAATGTATTGCAACTGTTCCATTTGAAACAGTTGTGGCATGTTTTACATCAATGTAGTTGGCAAAAGCAGTTTCAAATTGATTGACAAATTTTCCTTTAGAAGATATCCAAGTTGAATCGATACATTCATTGACATACTTTTTTTCATTACCATTTAATGAAGGTTGATAAACTGGTATTTTATACATGATAAAAAAATTTAAGTTATTTATTCCAAATTCCTACTGCCTTATTATTTATAATTTTTTTATATTGAATATAACCTAGAAAAGCTCCTAAACTTAAACTCAGGGCATTTGCCAATGGTATTGCAGTTATATCTAGATGAATTATTTTTATAAAAAATATTGATAGTAAAATATTGATTAAAGCAACTAAGGGAGCAAAAATTACCTGTAAACGTATTTTACCAACTCCGTTCAAAAAGTTAGAAAATATTGAGCTCCAATTCATTATCGCTATATATAAACACAAACAAGCCGAGAGACTGATAGAAATGTTTATCTCGTCACCCACCCACATTTTAAAAAATATAGAAGACACAAATATCATAAATAATGAAATTAATAAACTAAATAGAAAAATCTTAACTAATTTCTGAATTGATTTTTTAATCCAAGATATTTCTTTTTTGAAATATGCTTCATTAAAAGCGGTCCAATATGGTGTCAAAATAATTGAAAAAATAACTGCCAAAATGCTGTAGTACTTGTAAGCGACATTGAAATTAGTTACCTCTTTTGGCTCAAAAAAATGAGAAATCAAAATATTATCTGTTTGAAAAATTACCACAACAACAATTTGTAGAATAAAAAACTGCCATCCCAAACTCAAAATTCCTTTAGAACTACTAAAATTTACTTTTTCAAGTGAAGGCTTGACGCTTTTAAATCTTGTATTAAATAAAATAAAACTAGCGATAAAACTTATTATCAAAGGAATTAAAGAAAGACAAATTGCTAACAAAACTAAATTAGCCACAGTTGTTTTTGTCAATATCCAAACAGACATAGTAATTCCTAAGTTACTCAAAAAAAGCAAGAATGAACTGACTGCAACCATTTGAAATGCTGCTGCAACTACATTGATGATATCTGCAACAAATTTTAATAAAAATAAAATAGCAACAATGCTTACCGTATCACGCAATTTATTTTCATGTATAAAAGGAGCATTAAAAACAAATTGCCAATTTACGAGCTGATAAAATAAAAGATAAATGCAAACTAAACCAATTGCTATTAAGCCTATTATTACGTAGGATGTACTTACATAAATCTTGGCCTGTGAATAGTTATTTGCAGCTAAGCTTTCTGATAGTTTGTTTTTTAGGCCATTTGCAATTCCAATATCCAGCATAGCAATCCAGCCAACTAAAGAGGATAAAGTTAACCATACACCATATATATCCGGTTTTATATAATTTATTGTTAAAGGCACTAAAATGAAAGATAATAATATACTTCCTCCTCTAAAAAATAAAGATAGTAATGTATTTAGATTGACTTTTTGAGTTCTATTGATATTATATTTTTGAAAAATATTTTTTATCATTTATAATCTAATTATTAAAAAAATAATTTAGCAAAATCTAAATTTATTTTATGACATTTATCCAAACCTTCTTCCCACACAATCCCAACAAGCTTAAAAATCCAAAAAACATACCACCCATCACCATCGCTTTTAACTTACCTAACCTTGCTTTGGGTAATGGCAAAATAGGTTGGTCGATAATTTGAACCAAAGGCTCTTCGCGCATCAATGTTAATTTAGCGAATTCTAAATTCTTGACAAGCTCTCCATATAATGTACCGAGCATTTGCACGCGCATTTCTTGTTTTAGTTTAGGTACGGCGGCTTGTTGGCGAATGAGGCCCATGTTTTGATCTCCAAATTGCGCGCGGCCATATAATGCGGCATTTAATTCACCCTGCACCGAATCGGCTCTGTTTTGTAAGAGCATGACATTGCCTCTAGATTTTTTAGTTTTGGTTTCGATGTAAAAATCGCTTACCGTTTCAATGAGTTTTTCGGAGAAAATTTTAGCAAAAATTTCGTCGGTACTGGCCACACTGATGTTAATGATGCTCAGTTTTTTATCTTGCTGGGCAATGGTTACATTATTTTTAATAAGCCCAGAAGAAATTATTCCCAATACCGAATCTTGTTGCAAAGTAAATTTTGTTCTGTCTGCGTTTGTAAATTTTAAACCAACCAAGTTTATTTTTTTCGCCCAAGCTTTATCTAATTTATTGAACCTTATATAGCGATTAATGAGTAAATCGGATTTGCCGTTAATGCTAACGGTACTCAATAAAGTTTTTTCTATTAAAAAGCGCGACTTAAGAAACTCAATCATATTACCACCCGAAAAAACGCCTCCACCACTTGCTCCAGTAATTCCTCCTAGACCAAACTGTGCAGCTACAGATGCTAAACCATTTGTGCTTGATCCCTTCTCCTCTAAAGCAAAAGAGAGTTTAGCGGTGTAAATAGTTTTCTTTGTAAAAGAATAACCCAATCCCAGTAGGCCCCCTATAACCCCCGCCAAAAGAATTGTTTTCCATTTCGATTTAAAATAGGCAAACCACTCTCCTGCTTTTTGAATTAATTCCTTTAAAGAAATTTCGTCGTTTTGTATGTCTGGTGTTTGCATGCTTATTTTAATTGTTTTATTAAGATATAGATTGTAGCTATGCTCACTATTTTGGTGGTAAGACTTTCAAAGAACTTATTGGCATTGAAAGGTTCTTCTGCTTTTTTCTTATCTGCCTTTACTTTTGGTGGTTTGGCCACAACATAAATAACCGAGCCTTTGCTAATGCGTGGGTAGATAGGATAAAATAAGATGCGTTGGGTTCTATTAATTTTGGCATTGGGTTGTATCACATAAGTTTTGCGGCGCCATGCATTATCCGAAAAGCCCGAACCATAATTTCGAATATAATAACCAGCGCGTCGGCCAGCTAAATAAGGTGCATTCACTTGCGCCACCTCTTTGATATCTGTATAATTTAAAGCATTGCCTTTGATGCTCACCAAATCTGGAACCGTTGGTATGTGCAAGGAATCGCCATCTTTCAATAAATAATTATTGCGGTTCCAGCTAAATTTAATGGCTTTTTGTAATTTAATAACAATGTAATTGCCAGGTAAAGATGGGCGGTAAAAAGTAGCCGCTTCTGGAAAGGCGTAATGGGTAATGCCACCTGCGCGTTTAACCACATTGGCAATTTTTTCGTCTTTTTGCATTAAGGGATATTTGCCTGGGTATAATACTTCGCCGGTAATTTCGATGATACCAAAATTAGTAAACTCTGGTATGTTGCGAATAAATATTTGATCGAAGGGTTGCAAATTAATTTTGGCATTGGCCTCGGTCAAGTAATTTTCTTTGGTATCAAAACGAATGGTATCGACCAATACTTTTATTTCTTCGCCCATTTTATAGTTTGGCGAAAAATAAGATAAGCGCGATAATTCAATTCGGCTATTACTTGCCGATAAGGTTAAGCCCCCTGCATTTTTTATCGCATCGCCTAAGGTGATGCCTTTGGTATAGGCTTGCGCACCGGCTTTACGAACAGCGCCAAAAACTTCGATATTGGTATTGTCTAAATAATCTATTTTATTATAAATGACTAATTCGTCTAAGGGTTGCAATAGCATATTGGCAATTGCATTACCAGCAAGGGCCTCTTTTAAATTTACTTTAATAAAGGCCTTGCTTAAATCGGCTTGCGTACGTATAACATATGCCCAATCGCTTTGGCTCGTATTTTTTAAACCACCTGCAATTTGCACTAAAGATTGTATGGTACTGGCTTTATTAAAATTATATTCACCCGGAAAATTAATAGCCCCTTGTATAGCCACTTTATTCAACACTTCGTTTACACTGCTGCGCACCAAAATTTCGTCGCCATTTTTTAAGGTAAAATCTTTATTGATTTTTTGAAGCGAATCAAAATTAACATCTATTAATTTAATTTCTTTGTTTTCGATGCGGCGCACTTGCAAGGCATTGGCATAAGCATTGGCCGTAAATCCACCGGCATAAGTAATTACATCGGCTAAGTTTTCGTTTGCTAATAATTCAAAACTCGCATTGCGTTTTACTGCACCGCTCAATTGTACTATTTTTTGCGAACTACCAACTATAATATAATCGTTTTCTTCTAAGAAAAAATCTTGCCCTGCATTGGCATCATTTAAAAAAGCATACACATCTAGGCTTTTAAGCAACTTACCATTTCTTTTAATTTGAATATTACGCAAGGTTCCAATATTAGATGGACCACCGGCAAGTATCAAAGCATTGAATGCCGAATTAATAGCCGGGAAATTATAAGAGCCTGGTTTCAATACTTCGCCAACAATGTTTACGGTAATATTACGCGCATACACTAATGCAATTTCTACTTTGTTATTGCTTAAGTCGAAGTACTGACCCATTTTTGAACGGATCAAAGATTTTGCTTTATCGAAGGCTAAACCCTTTATAAATATAGGGCCCATGTTATTAGGATTAATGGCACCGCGCGCATCTACTTTTAATACTTCGTTATAATAAGAATATCCAAAAACCGAAACACCAAATTCGTCGCCTATACCAATGATATAATTGCTTGGTGCTTTGGCATCGGTAGAACGGTTAAATATTTTGATATCGCCTTCGCGGAAATAACTTTGACCGTAAACAACAGCTGCAGGTAATGCATCGGCTGTTTTAATTTCGTTCAAGGCTTTTCCTGTTAATACTATTTCTTTATTGCCTTTAACTTCGTTGGCTTGAATAATATTGTCTTGTGCATTGTCAGTCGCTGCAGTTGCAGGTGTAGCTTTTTGCAACTTCGCTACCCTCGCATTAAATTTATCTACCTCGTTGGGGTTCAATCCTTTTTTAATAGCCATTTGTGCAGATTGCTCAACCGACAAACCAGCCGCTTGGCCTTGCTTTAAAATGTCCAAAATTTGGGCATCGGTCATTTCATCTACTTTAACAGTACCCAAATTGTTTGGATCCATGCCAGCCGGAACTTGTGCATAGCCATTTTGCATAGCTAAAAAACATACCATTACGCTTGCAATAAAAAATTTCAAGATGTTGCTTTTTGTATTCATTTTAATTTTTGTTGGATGCCCGCAAATTTAAGTAAATAAAGGCGGAGCAAGAAATTTGGGGTTAATTTTAAGCTTCGCCAAATAAATGCAAATGCGCATTGGCTAATAAATTGGCTTTTTGAATTTGAAATTCGAAACTACTGTATAAATGATAAGTGATTTTCTTTTGAATAAGGCCCTCTGCTTTTATAATCAATTGCTGTAAATAACTTTCGTTTAAATCGCCTATCAGCATTATTTCTATATTATGTGCATCTATTCCTCGAGCCAAGGCACCCGTTAAATAAGCAGATTGTAGCTCTCCCAATTGGTTTAAGACTTGATCGATCACCTGGTCTATGCCGGTATGTTTTAGCAATAAGCTGTGTAATTCTTTGTAAATAGGATTAGCCGAATTGGCTTGGTAAACCTTTTTATTACTTACCGAATGAGAAACGAGCAAGCCGGCTTCTTCCAATTTATTTAATTCGAGGCGGATGCCATTGCTACTATCGGCAAATTCGGCTTCCAGTTTTTTCAAATAACTGCTGTTCTGAATGTTCAAAAAGAACTTCAACAATAGTTTAATGCGGGTTTTAGATGTAATGAGTGTTTGTAGCACGGTGATGGCTTCGCCTCCTCAGTCACATAGAAAGAGTAGGTTATTTGAATTGTCGGGTAAATTTATTACTCTTTTTTGATTATTCCTATATCAAATAAGCTAAAAACGGAGATTTTGCGATTCAATTATATCTTTTACCTTTATGATTGCGTTAAAGCAGGGCTTATCAAGCTTATTAATTTTAGGTTAAATGATTGTGTTTTAAAGATGACAGCGGAAATTAATTTTGTGGTAATGGGTTTGGGGCATATTGGTAAACGCCATGCCGAAATGGTGCTTCGCCAAAATGGAGCTCATTTGGTAGCTTTTATCGATTGTTTAAGTCCAGATTCGCTGAATTTAGGCGATTTAGCTTCAGGCATTCCGCATTTTTACTCTTTTGAAGAATTTTTAGCTTCGGGTTTGCAAGCCCAAGTGTTAAATGTATGTACGCCCAACGGTTTACATGCCAAACACGCATTAGCCGCTTTACATGCTGGCTTGCATGTAGTGATCGAGAAACCCATGGCTTTGAACGATACCGATTGCGAAATCTTAATGACTAAAGCTTCTGAAAAAAACTTGCACATTTTTACCGTGATGCAAAACAGGTATTCGCCACCTGCTGTTTGGATCAAAGAAGTAATTGATTCGAAAATAATGGGCGATTTATTTTTGATGCAACTCGATTGTTATTGGAACCGCGATGAAAGATATTATACACCGAATGCTTGGCATGGAAAAAAAGATTTAGATGGCGGCACGCTGTTTACGCAATTTTCGCATTTCATAGATATGATGATTTGGTTATTTGGTGATATTAAAAATATAGATGCGGTATTTAAAAATTTTAACCATGCAGGTTTAACCGAATTTGAAGATTCGGGTTTTATTCGTTTTGAATTTGAAAAAGGTGGCATGGGTTTAGTCAATTTTTCGACCGCTGTATTTGAGCAAAATTTAAGTAGCAGTATGACCATTCTATCCGAAAATGGTTCGGTAAAAATTGGCGGGCAATACATGAATAAAGTGGAACATTGCCGTATTAAAAATTACCAAATGCCTACACTCGCCGAAACCGCAGCAGGCAATAATTACGGGGCTTACACAGGTTCAGCTCAAAACCACCATTTAGTAATTGAGAATGTAGTACGCGTTTTAAATGGCGGCGAAAATTTAGGCAGCACCGCAGCAGAAGGATGCAAAGTAGTAGCGACTATTAATAAAATGTACGATGCCGGAAAATAAAATAAATTTTATTGATTTAGCGGAGGTT
Source organism: uncultured bacterium (assembly GCA_903828245.1). Lineage (GTDB taxonomy): Bacteria > Bacteroidota > Bacteroidia > Sphingobacteriales > Sphingobacteriaceae > CAIKLP01. The sequence goes on from CAIKLP010000028.1 coordinate 9,819, forward strand.
TATAAATTACACCAAACTGAATTTGATGCGGCTATATCTGCTACATTAAATAGCGCAGATTATATTAACGGAAAAGCGCTCGGCGAATTTAATTTAGCTTTAGCAGCATTTACCCGCGCGCAACATGTGATTACTTGCGGCAACGGAACCGATGCATTGCAAATAGCCATGATGGCTTTAAATTTACAAGCCGGTGATGAAATAATTTTACCTGCTTTTACTTATACCGCAACAGCAGAAGTAATTGCTTTATTAAAATTAAAACCTGTTTTTGTGGATGTCTGCGCCGATACTTTTAATATTGATATAGCTGCTATGGAAGCCGCCATTACTTCTAAAACAAAGGCTTTGCTACCGGTACATTTATTTGGACAATGCGCCAATATGGAAGCAATTATAGCTTTAGCTGTTCGGCACAATTTGTTTGTTATAGAAGATGCGGCGCAAGCCATTGGTGCACAACATACTTTTGCCAGTGGCGAAATGTTGCAAGCGGGTTGCATGGGCACCATCGGTTGTACTTCTTTTTTCCCAACAAAAAATTTAGGCGCCTTTGGCGATGGCGGAGCAATATTTTGCAATGAACCCGAATTAGCTTTGCAATTAAAAATGATTGCCAACCATGGACAAAAAGAAAAATATGTACACGAACGCGTTGGCGTAAATTCTCGATTAGATACTTTACAAGCAGCTATTTTAAATGTACAAATCAAATATTTACCCGCTGCTATTTTACGCAAGCAACAAATTGCTGAACGCTACGATATAGCATTAGCTGGCATTACAGGGCTTAGTATTCCGTTTAGAGATGTAAAAAGTACACACGTATTTCATCAATATACTTTACGCATTAGCGAGCGCAGAAATGAATTGAAAAAATATTTAGCAGATGCAGAGATTGATAGCATGATCTATTATGCAACTCCTATGCATTTACAAAAAGCTTATGCAAGCGCGGCACATCCTGCCGGCAGCTTTCCGATTGCCGAACAACTTTGCGAAGAAGTTTTATCTATTCCGATTCACACTACTTTAACAGATACGGAAATTGATTTTATCATTCAGAAAATAAAAGATTTTTTTGCAACGGTTGCTTAAGCAATTCTGCTTACGATATTATTTTGCAATTGATATTGCTGTTGGCTCTCTGGGCAAATAGCTAAACCTGCATCATCGAAATGTAAGCGATGTCCATATTCCGACACCCAACCTATTTGTTTAGCGGCATTGCCCACTACCAAAGCATAAGCAGGCACGGCTTTGGTGACTACTGCTGCAGCGCCAATAAAGGCATAAGCCCCAATTTCATTACCGCAAACAATAGTGGCGTTGGCGCCAATACTCGCTCCTTTACCGATAAGCGTTGGTAAATATTCGGATTGTCTGACAATAGCCGCTCGCGGATTAATCACATTGGTAAACACCACCGATGGACCAATAAAAACTTCATCGGCTAAAATAACCCCATCGTAAAGCGAAACATTGTTTTGAATTTTTACACCATGTCCAATTTGTACTTTGCTCGCAATAAAAACATTTTGCCCAATGTTGCAATTGTTTCCGATTTGTGCGCCAGCCATTACATGCGAAAAATGCCAAATTTTTGTACCCTCGCCAATGTGAGCGGGTTCATCAATTAGAGCAGAAGCATGTGCAAAATAATTCATGGATTTTATTTTTATAATCGGCCGTCTACTAAATTGCGGTCGATGAATGCTTTGGTATCGAACAACACACTCGGATTATTTAAAATACTTGGGTAATTAATCGATTTAAACTCTTGGTGCGAAACCGCTAATATCACTGCATCATAGCCTTTTGCTATTTGCTGAATTAAATTTATTTTATATTCTTCTTTTACGGCATCTGCATTAGCATGCGGATCATATACATCCACTTGCAATCCAAATTGATTTAACTCCTGTACAATATCAATTACTTTTGAATTACGAATGTCGGGGCAATTTTCTTTAAAAGTAACGCCTAAAACCAAAGCTTTAGCGCCTTTAATAGTGATGCCTTTTGCAATCATTAACTTCACTACTTTATTGGCCACAAACATACCCATGGTATCGTTTACCCTGCGGCCCGATAAAATAACTTGGGGTTGGTATCCTAAACTTTCTGCTTTATGTGCTAAGTAATATGGATCAACGCCAATGCAATGTCCACCGACTAAACCAGGTTGGTATTTTAAGAAATTCCATTTGGTTCCGGCTGCGGCTAAAACATCTTGCGTATCAATATCCATGCGATCAAAGATCAAAGCCAATTCGTTTACAAAAGAAATGTTCACGTCGCGTTGCGCATTCTCTATGGCTTTGCTGGCTTCGGCCACTTTAATGCTAGGCGCTAAATGAGTGCCCGCAGTAATGATACTTTGATATAATTCATCTACCTGTTTAGCAATAGCAGGTGTAGAACCAGAAGTTACTTTTTTAATTTTGGTAAGCGTATTGATTTTATCACCTGGGTTGATGCGCTCTGGCGAATAACCACAGAAAAAATCTTGGTTGAAAACTAAGCCACTGGTTTTTGCTAAAACAGGTACGCAATCTTCTTCGGTACAACCTGGATAAACCGTAGATTCATAAATAACAATGTCCCCTTTTTTCAAAACCTTGCCGAGCATTTCGCTGGCTTTTAATAAGGGTTTTAAATCTGGTTTTTTAAATTGATCTATAGGAGTAGGAACAGTAACAATAAAAATGTTGCAAGCTTTTAAATCTTCGGTATTGGCAGAAAAAGCCAAACCGCTATTTGCATTGCCTTTCAGGGCTACTTGCATTCCCGCTAAATCTGCTTCGAGTGTACGGTCTTCGCCTTTATTTAATTCGGCTACACGGCTCGCATCAATATCGAAACCCAATACTGGATATTTTTTTCCGAACTCGATGGCCAATGGTAAACCCACATAACCTAAACCTATGATGGCTATTTTCATTATAAATTATTCAAAATAATTATTGGTTTTAAAACCACCTGCTTTTAAATATTGCTCTTTCTTCATCAAATTTAAATCGCTTGCCATCATGTCTTTTACCAAGGCTGGTAAATCGTATTTTGGTTTCCAATTTAATTTGGTATTCGCTTTGGTAGGATCGCCGATTAATAAATCAACTTCGGTTGGGCGGAAATATTTTTCATCTACCAAAACAACAGTCTGACCAAACTTAATGTGATCAGGATTTAAACCCAATGACAACATTTTGTCTTTATCAACATCAATCACTACGCCTCTTTCGGCGGCATCTTTGCCAGAAAATTCTAATTCAATACCTACTTCTGCAAAACTCATTTTTACAAAATCTCTAACAGTAGTAGTAACCCCAGTTGCAATCACAAAATCTTCGGGCTTTTCTTGTTGTAAAATTAAATACATGGCCTCTACATAATCTTTTGCATGGCCCCAATCTCTGCGGGCATCGAGGTTACCTAAATAGATTTTATCTTGTAAACCCATGGCAATTTTTGCAGCGGCACGGGTAATTTTACGGGTTACAAAAGTTTCGCCACGCACCGGGCTTTCGTGGTTAAATAAAATTCCATTGCAAGCATACATGCCATAAGCTTCGCGGTAATTCACCGTAATCCAGTACGCATACATTTTAGCAACTGCATAAGGTGAACGCGGATAAAAAGGCGTAGTTTCTGATTGCGGAACCGCTTGCACCAATCCATATAACTCGGAAGTAGAAGCTTGGTAAATTTTAGTTTTTTTAGTTAATCCCAAAATACGCACCGCTTCTAATAATCGTAGCGTGCCTATGCCATCGGCATTGGCGGTATATTCTGGCGTATCGAAACTTACTTTTACATGGCTCATGGCCGCTAAATTATAAATTTCGTCTGGCTGTGTTTCTTGTACAATGCGAATCAAATTAGTAGAGTCGGTCAAGTCGCCGTAATGCAATTTAAAATTCACATGCGTCTCGTGTTGGTCTTGGTATAAATGATCGATGCGATCGGTATTAAACATAGAACTTCTTCTTTTAACACCATGCACCATGTATCCTTTTTTCAACAAAAACTCTGCTAAATAAGCGCCGTCTTGTCCTGTAATTCCTGTTATTAATGCTACTTTCATTATTTGCTTGTTTTGTTTTTGCTTGTTCGCGATCTATTTGCTTTGCTATTAATTCGCTTGCTTTATTTTTATCGCTTCGGCAAAATTATTTGCTACTTAAATAATCTTTTAAATCGATAATGTTTTTGATTTGGTTAGACACTGCCGAAATTTCGTCTGCAATTTGTATCGATACCCAATCTAATAAAAATACCATTTCTATAATATGCGAAATGCTTCTGTTACCCATTGGCATTTCGTAAACAGGGCTCTTATATTTTTCTAATAATTCTTTAATAAAAGAAAAACGATAATTGATGCGCGCATTAGCTCCCGAGTTCAAGAAAATATAATTACTAGCCCATTGTTCGTAATAAGTTTCAATCACATTGTGGTTAGCTTCTGGTATCACTACCACAAAGGCTTCGAGCTTGGCATTCTCTTGTACTTGTTGTGCAAAACGAATCGCTACTGCTTCCATATCTGGCGAAGCCACAATTACATATTTATTTCTAATGTTGGCTTTAAAGAAATTACGCACGGCTAATGAGCTACTTTTAAATTGCTCCACATTACCTACATGCTCCATTACTTCTTTTAATTCCGATTGAATATCTTGTCCTAATAATTCAGCAAAAATTAAAAACAAATAAGTAACCGGGTAACCAAATGCAACACGCGGTTGGTAACCGCCTTCGGCACGGTAAGTAATTAAACCATCGGCTGCAGCTAAGTCGGACATTTTACCACCTACCGAAACGGTAAGGCAATATGCACCTTTAGCTTTAGCATCGTGGTAAGCGCTTAAAGTCTCTTCGGTATTACCCGAATAAGAACATAAAACAACCAAGGTATCGGCGTTTACAAATTTTGGTAATTGGTAATCGCTCACGGTTTCTACCGGAATGTCTATTTTATCTAAATAATAACTCTTGATGATTTTGCCTGTAATGCCCGAGCCACCTAATCCAGAAATAACAATATTTTTAAACTGTCCTATTTTCTTTCCATGCGATTGGTAATTATCCATCGCGTATGCCATCTGCTTGTTAAAGGTTGCTAATTGTTCTCCTAAATATTTCATTTGTATTAATTATTATTTTATTTGTTGATGTGTTTGTTGTTGCGGTTTTGTTGTTTGATTGCGATTGTTCTTACGGTTTTGTTAGAGCTTTAACAAGTACTCCCCATAACCACTCTTGGCAAGGGGTTGAGCGATGGCATGTAATTGCGCTTTGTTAATATATCCCATGCGGTAAGCTACTTCTTCTATACAACCAATTTTTAAATTTTGTCTTTCTTCAATTACTTGTACAAATTGTCCGGCTTGCATGAGCGAAGCAAAGGTGCCGGTATCTAACCAAGCCGTACCCCTATTTAAAATACTCACTTTTAATTTACCTTGTTGTAAATACACTTTATTGACATCGGTAATTTCGTATTCGCCACGCGGACTTGGTGCAATATTTTTTGCAATTTCTACTACGCTGTTATCGTAAAAATATAAACCCGGAACCGCATAACTTGATTTTGGTTGCGCTGGTTTTTCTTCAATAGAAATGGCTTTTTTATTTTCGTCAAACTCGACTACTCCATAACGCTCGGGGTCGCTCACATGGTATGCATACACCACGCCACCATCGGGATTATTATTGCTTTGCAATAATTCTGCTAAACCAGATCCGAAAAATATATTATCACCCAAAATTAAAGCCACTTTATCTTGGCCAATAAAATCGGCCCCAATCACAAATGCTTGGGCTAAACCATTGGGTTGTTCTTGAACTTTATATTCGAAATTACAGCCTAAATTTTTACCATCGCCCAATAATTTCTGAAAATGGGGTAAATCGTGTGGCGTAGAAATGATTAAAATGTCTTTGATTCCTGCCATCATTAAGCAAGAAAGCGGGTAATAAATCATCGGTTTGTCGTACACAGGCATCATTTGCTTGCTCATGGCAAGCGTTAATGGGTGTAAACGGGTTCCAGACCCTCCAGCTAGTATTATGCCTTTCATCAAGAGATGTATTTAAGCCCTAAATATAGGGCTTTAAGCCTAAATATACAATGCAAATCTGCTCAATAAAAAAAAGCGGCCCAATTGCTAGGGCCGCCTTTTAAGAAATATTATGCTTTAAAGAAATTACTTAACGCAAACGAGCGTTCCGTCGTCTTTGATCGTTACTAAATATCTGTTAACCGTATCGGCAACAAATACATTGTATTGAATTGTTGCATTCGCTAAAGTGCTTTGCTCTGCTTTGTTTCTTACGTTATAACCTGCATAATTATTAGTGATATAATCTTTCACTAATTGCGGCGCATTAGCATATGCATAACGAACAGAACTCATTAAGAAATTACCTGCTAAATCAAAAGTAACTTTTACTGGACCAGTAAATGATTTATTTGAAATCATTACATTAATAACCGCACCATTTTGACAAGTAGTATCTCTTCTTGCACCAACAACAGTATAACCTGCGAAGTTAGAATCGATGTATGCTTGCGCACCTGGTAATAAAGAATCTAATGTAGTAGAATCAATTCCTTGATGACATCCACCACCATGATGTCCACCAGGACCACCACCGTGATGACCGCCAGGACCGCCGCCGTTGTGACCACCTGGACCACCACCATGGTTATTGCCACCGCCATGGTTTCCACCACGACCGCCACCTTTACCACCACGGTAATTTAAACCTTCACCTAAATAAAGTCCTGCTTCGTTAAAAGCCAATTGCTCATTGGTATTTAAAATAACAATTGTTACGGGTTGATTTTCTTTTACGACTAATGCCTCTGCTATAACAGCATCTGGATAATTTTCGGCAACATAGCTGCTCACATTTTTAGACAAATCAGTTACACTGATGCTTTGCTCAAATGGAAATTGCTCTTTGTTACAAGCAACCATCACCATTGCGCTGGCTACGATTGCAAAAAGGATTTTTTTCATATCTATATATTTAAATTGTTCTTTGCTTGAATAACTAATCAAACTTAAGAATTATTGTTTCTATGGCAAAAAATATATTGAATAATTGCGATAAATTTTAACTTATTGTAGATAATACACCTATTCAACCAATAATTGCAGTTGTTTATACCAGTTTTCGCCGTATTTACGAATAAGGGGTTCTTTTAAGAACTGATAAACAGGCACTTTTAAACTATCTCCAAATCGGCATGCATCGCCACAAATAGACCAACGATCGTAATTGAGTGCTTCGAACGTTTCGTATGGGGTAATTCGGATAGGATATAAATGACAAGAAATGGGTTTCTTGAAATCGATGACGCCATCGTTATAGGCTTTTTCGAAAGCGCATTGCGTAATGCCATTTTCGAAAAGTACATAAGCGCATTCTAAATTTTTCTCGACACAAGTGGTAGTATAATCGCCGTCATCATCTATCACATATAATCCTTGTTCGGCAATGGCTTGTAATCCTTTTTCGTTTAAATAAGGTTTTACTTTTTCGAAAACCGTTTCCATAATTTTTAATTCTGCTGCTTCGAGTGGTGCACCGGCATCGCCAGCCACACAACATTCGCCTTTGCATTTATTTAAATTACAGACAAAGTTTTCGGTAATTATTTCTTCCGAAATTAAGGTATTATCGATTTGAATCATGTTTAATTTCTTTTAGCCGTTACCGGATATTTTAAGCCACTGTACGATTGCAATTCGAGAATAAGCGAACCTATTAAAATTTCTACTTCTATTTTTACAGGTATGCGATTGGCATCGTTCGAAATCCAAATATACATTTTACTATCGCGCCTAAACACACGGCCTGGTTGAAGTGTAGGGCTTACCTTAATGCATTCGTATTTGCCGGTTTCGGTACTAATGGTTTCTTTACCGAGGTATTCGATATTGGCTGGATACACCGCTTTATCTAAAAAATAATTCATGTGCACACTTTCGCCCACACTGATATTTTTCAGGTCGAGCGAACGCGCAAAATAATACAAGGAAATAATATCGAAGGTATTGGCAGGTACATTATAAGTGCCTTTGCTCGCTTGTACTTTATTATCTGCTCTGTCAAAGTTTGCGTAAGAATTTCTTTTGTAATTGCCTTCGCGCACATTTTCGGTAAACTGATAAGGCAATAATGTTTGCTGATCTACATAAGAATCATATCGATTTTTTACATGCATAAAAAAATCAAAAGAGCCAGTGGTTTTTCCGTGGGCAATATAATGATATGATTTTTCGCCATTGCTTTGCTTTTTACCTTCTTGTACCTCCAAACTCGCTTCGGCCGCGGTAATGAAGCCATACCTGATTTTATATTTTAATAACTCACCTGCTTGAAAGGAACCTGTTTTAAATTCTGGTTGTGTGTTTTGCAATTGTGCATGCAAGTTTTGTATGCTAAAAAAAACAAATAAGAAAATAAATCGAAGCGTATTTTTCATGTACGTAATAGGCAATTATTGTTTTTTATAGATGGGTACGGTAGAACAAGGTTCGCCATACATTATGCTTTTAGCAATGGGTTGTAAGCGGCGGGTAATTTCTACATAAGCTGCAACCGGAACTGGCAAATCGCCACATCCTTTTACCACTACACGCTCTTCTTGAAATGCAGTCCAGTCAACCTTTTCGAGGGCATCTCTAAACAAAGCATCTTCTAAAGCCGCTAAATCTCCGAAGACCATTAAATGGGCAATGGGTGTTAATTTTACGGCCAATAACATATAAGCCCAAGTAGGTACGATGGCATCGGCACTGCAAATAATGGCCACATTTTTGCCTGCGTAAACAGACCAATCATTTGTTTTAATAAATTCGCGAAAATCTTTTTCGCGCAACATTAATCCTTGAAATAAATTTTCTTTGATATCGTAGACCACTCGCTCGCCTGCATGGTAATATTTCCCTAAGTCGAAAGAGATGATTCCGCTTTGGGCAACTTTATTGACAAAGTTTTCTTGAATGTCCATGGCTATAAATTAAAAAAATCTAAAAGAGCTAACATAAAGCTATCTCTTTTAGATTCTAAAATTAATAAAAATTCGATTAGTAAAAGCGAATTCTATTATCCTTTATGTCGGCTTTATTTTTAAGTGCTTCTAATAATTCTTGATCTACTCTAGATTTAACACCAGCAGCTAGTTCCGCTTTTTTAGCATTGTAATCTGGCAATTGCATCGCCTCGATAAAATTATCGACCGTAACTACATAAACACCTTTACCGCCAATAATTGGTTTCGAGATTTTGCCTTTCGCTAATGAAAATACATTTCCAACTACTTCTGGCTCTCTAGCTACACCTGGAATAACTGGGAAGGCAAAGTTAAGGCCATTGGCTACTTGTGCCGCTACGCCTGCCTTTTGCGCTATTTGTTGCATGTTACTTGCACCAGCTGCAGCTGCTGTTAATTTTTCGCTTAATTGAGCCGCTTTCTTTTCTTGACGAACCGCTGCTTCTAATTCATTTTTTAAATATTCTTGGGCAATGGTGCCTTTTTCTTTGATTTGCGTCAAATTCGCGAATACATATTTATCACCAATTTCGAACAAAGTAGACACTTCGCCTTTTTTGGCTTTGTATGCCCAACGAATCAATTCGCGTGGATTATCTAAGCCAGCCACAAAACGATCGTTTTCTTTGATGTTTTCTGCTACTCTTTTATTTAATCCGTCTCCTAATTTTAAAGCAGTAAATGCCGATGCATCTTTTACGCCAGCCAATACTTCATTGATTTTAGAATACAATGCTTGTGAAGTTTGTGAGCTCGCTTCAATCTTACGATCTATAACGCCAACCAATATTTGTTTATCAAAATTCTTTTGATCGGTAATTTGTATAACATGGAATCCAAATTGAGTTCCTACTACACCCATTTCTCCTTTTGTTCCTTTGAAACAAAAATCGCTGAATGGTTTTACCATTTGTTTGTTATCGAAATAACCTAAATCGCCACCTTTATCTTTGGTACCGTCTTCCGAATATTGTTGCGCCAAAGTAGCAAAGTCTGCACCCGCATCAATTAATTTTTTCAAACTATCTGCTTTGGTTTTCATAGCCATAGCATTTTCTTTGGTTGCCTTAATTAAGATATGACGCGCACGAACCGAATCTGGTAATGATTTAATCGACATTAATTTAGCAATTTTATAAGCACCACCATCAATGTATGGGCCCATTATATAACCTTGTGGCTTGCTAAACATAATGGTATCTAAAGCACCTGGCAATGCACCACGCTTAGCATATTCTGCGGCAAACTTAGTGTCTGCATTTAAAGCAACGTAAGTAGAATCGTTGGTGGTTGTTTGTAAACCAATTAATTGTTGATCGATTGATTTCTTCACCGCGATGGTATCTTCTGCACTTGGCAATACATCTACATAAATATAATCGAAGCTACGCGCATTTTCTTTTTGTGCGTATTTGTATTTGTGCTCATTATAATAGGCTGCCATTTCGCTTTCGCTAACTTTAACCGAATTATCTGGAATGCTTGCATAATCTAATACCACATAAGAAATGTTGGCTGTTTTATTTTGCTCTGTAAAGTTTGCTTTTGCAAAAGCAGTTGGCGTGTACATAGCGCCTTTTACTAAATTGAAATATTTTTGACGAATGCGTTCTTCGTTGATGGCTTTTTCGAAAGCCAACCATTGTTTTTTAGTTGCACCCGTTGGATCTTGTGTATCTAAATTCTTTAAGAAGGTAACTACTTGAGAAGGATCAAACACGCCAGTTTGTGGATTGGCAAATGCACGACGCACTTCTGGATGTGGATTTTTACCTTGAATCATGTCGAAAAGCTCGTCTGCACTCACGCTTACGCCCGATATCGCAATCGATTTTTTCAAAATAATATCTTGTACCATTTGATTCCAAGTTTGATCTACCAAGTAACCATTCATGGTTGGATTGATATCTCCTTGGCCTGAATTCTTTTTGTAGGCTTCTGTATTTTCGTCTAACTTAGCTTGAAAAGCTGTGTATTCAATGCTTTCGCCGTTTACTTTACCAATTTCGTTTTGTCCGTCTCCGAAAATGTTTCTACCCGAAACAATTACGTCACCAGCTAAAAATGCAACAATTGCAAAACCGATGATACCCACCAGTAAGCCGCCTTTGTTACGCATAGTTGTCATTAATCCCATATCGCTTATTCTATTTTATAATTTTTATTTTTTAAGATGCGCAAGATACCATTTTTTGAAAATATTTCTTAGCAGGAATTTACTTTCTATCTAAGTTATTGATTCTTAAAGCTCTACGTGTGTAAAAACGGTACATGGCGAACAAAGTTGCCAAGCCAAAGATGATTTTATCGGTTTTGCTGGAATCCTTGCTGCTCAAGAGCATAATGGTGATAAACAGGCAGATAGTAAAAATAACAAACCAAATACCTTCACTTACTTTAGATTTATTCATTGTTGAGATTAAAAACGCCCCTAATTTTAAAAATTTTATACGAACTGAAATTTTGATTGGCGGTTAAGCCTTCGCCATAAATCACTTCGTTATTGGTTTGAATACGCACAAATTGATCGGTATAAATTTTACCGGTTTTTTCGTTCCAAATTAATTTTTCGGTATCGAGGCGTTCGCCTTTTTTATTAATGACTACTACACTGTCGCGCACTTCTACCAATCCTTGGTTTTCGTATTTACGACCAAACTTAGCTTGCAAAGTGCTTTCTAAAATTAAACCCGGCGAAAAAAATTCGACTTTTAATCCTTTGGGCATTTCGCGATACGGCTTGGCTACTTTATAGAATTTTAATTCTGGACTATTTAATCGTGCACGCACCACAGCAGAATCGCTGTAAATAATTTCTACTTCTTTGCTGGTTTCTATTGGTAAACTCACTTCGAGATTCGAAATTTTTTCGACTTTTGTTAAATCATTTTCGCATGCTGTTAAAAATACAAGCATCGGAAAAGTTAATAAAAACAATACTTTGAAAGGATTAATCATATTGACGCTTCACAAACCATTTATCAGAAAAATTAAATCCAAGATGAAACTTTAAATATTCTTCTTGTACTAAATTATTGGTCGTGGTTCCCATTCTACCCACCTCTACTGCAAAGTTTACTTTAGAACTCGACTTAGGTAATGGCAATCCAAAACCCATAGACAAACCAATGGCATTTATTTTTTGCTCGTTGATGGTTAAATAAGATTGCGTGAAATTAATTCCGGCGCGGTATTCGATGGTGGCAAAATAATTACCCACCGCATTGTAATTTGGAATAATACTACCGCCTAATGCAAGCTGATAGGTATCATTTAATTTAGGATTTGGCGCAAAACCAAATTCTTGAAATTGCGACCATTTGCCTTGGTTAACATCTACACCAATTAACCAATTATTTACTTTGCTATAACTTAAACCAAAGGAATGAAAGGCAGGCATGACGATGCTTCCAGACTCGTCTGGCGAAATTTGAACCGTGTCTACTAATCTTTCGTAACCAGTAGAAGTATAATAATACCTTTCGCTTAATAACGAACGGGTGGCATTGAGTTTAGCTTGTAAGGCTCCCGAATAACCCATAATAAGGGTATTTCCATTAGCAAATGTTTTGCCGTATTGTAATCCAAAAGTACTGTATAAACTTCCTACATAAGTAGCATTGGTTTGTCTAATATTATAATAAGATAAAGTATCGGCATATTCATTTGCTTTAATTTTATCGATGCTACCAAACACATAAGAGAAATTTACACCAAGCGATAATCCTTTAGCAATATACAAGGCATGTCCAAAATAAAATTGATTCAAACCACCTGTTCCTTTAAATATTTGGGTAATGCTATCGCTGGCATTTCTTTTTATTTTTGATTCGTAGCCCATTCCTGAGAAAGGCACCAAACCTATACTGGCCGACCATTTCTTGGTTATAGGGAAAGCCATTTTCATATAATTTGGCGCAGCATGTTTGCTAATCATATAATCGTTTGCATTGGCAATGCGATCGAATCTTCCGGAAACACCAAAATCAAAAGTGGTTAAATTAATCGTGTTGTACGAAGCTGGATTTTGTGAATTAATCACATTATCTAATCGCAATCCATTACTAATACCACCCATGGCAATAGACACCACCGTATTGGTTTGTTGCAACTCGCCTAAACCAAATCGAGAATAAGGCGAACTAGTAATGGTTTGCGCAAATGAATGTATGCTTAGCAAAGTAAGTAAAGCAAATGCAAATGTTTTTTTATTGAACATGGTGTTTGAGTATGGCTAATAATCCAATGGCGACCAAATTGGGCTCCACAAAGATGTTATTTTTAAGATGAGGAAACAATAGCGCCGCATCTCCACCACAAGCAATTACTTGTAATGTTGGGTATTTTTTTTGATACGATTCGATAAAGCCATTGATTTCGTGTACCAAACCATAAGCTACGCCATTGCTCAGCGATTGCGCGGTGTTGTTGCCTATAAAATTGGCTTCGAATTTTTCAAAATGAATTAACGGAAGTTGTGCGGTAAAAGTATGCATGGCTTTGGCACGCATTTGCAAGCCTGGGCTAATGGCGCCGCCCAAATAATTGTGTTCCGCGTCGATAAAATCGTAGGTGACACAAGTGCCTGCATCAATAATTAAACAATTTTTTAGTGAAAATAATTCGGCAGCTGCACAAGCATTGGCTATACGATCGGAACCTAAAGTAGCCGGGCTTTGGTAAGCATTATGAATAGGCAATGCGGTATCGGCATTTAAAATAATAGTGCGACACATATTGCTAATAAAATGAATAATTTCTTCGTCAAGCGATTTCACACCTGCAATAATTGCGGCATCAAATTGTTTATGCACTAAGAATAAACCTAATTCGCGAAGCGTTAAATTTTCGGAAGAGAATTGTTCGACACATTCATCCTGATCAAAAAGATAAACTTTTGCAAGTGTATTGCCTTGATCAACGATGAGGCTAAACATTTAGGAATGCATTAAAGTCAGAATTGATTCGAATATTTGCAAACCATCGGTATTGTTAAGTTCTAGGTCTGCGGCGCGTTCTGGATGTGGCATCATACCAAATACATTTCGGCCTGCATTACACACACCCGCAATATTTTGTAAAGAACCATTTGCATTAGACTCCGGCGTAATGTTGCCGTTTTCGTCGCAGTAATGGAATAATATCTGATCTTTATCTTGTAATAATTTTAAAGTATCGGCATCGGTAAAATAATTTCCTTCGCCATGCGCAATTGGAATTTTTAATGCACGCGTTAAATCGATACTATTGGTAATTAAACTATTTTGGGTAGCTGCTTTGATGTGTACATTTTTGCAAATGAATTTACGAGAGGTATTGTGTAATAAAGCTCCCGGTACCAAACCTGCTTCGGTTAATATTTGAAAACCATTACATACGCCTAATAAGTATCCACCTTTATTGGCAAATTCAATTACCGATGTCATGATGGGCGAAAAGCGTGCAATTGCACCTGAGCGTAAATAATCGCCAAAACTAAATCCGCCTGGCAATACGATGAAATCGCAACCTTGCAAATCGGTGTCTTTATGCCATAATTTAACAACTTGTTGCCCTAAGATATGCTCTAGAACATAAATCATGTCTTGATCGCAATTGGAGCCTGGGAATACTACTACGCCGTATTTCATTTGAATAATTTTTCCCAAAGATAAGGAATTTTGCTATCGAATCAATTGAAAAACAATGCTGGTGACAAAAAATAACCAAATTAAACCTTCTGCTATACGCTTATTGGTAGTTATCAAAAAATAATAGGAAAGTAAAATGGATAAGGGCATGGCCAACAATAAAAAATGATGGATGCCAAAACTTGGCCGAATATAAAATGAAAAAAGCACCACGAGTATATTAGCCGCCAATACTTGATAGCATTTGCGCACATGTACTATGTTTTTATAAAAGTTTTCGACCAGGCGATGCCCTGCTAATAATATGGTCAGCACTAAGGGTATTAAAGGTAAATAATCGGCACGATTAGTAAACATTGTCAACTTGATGCCATTCGTTTGCATTGGTTTAAAGAATTCGTAAAAGCCCGGCATATTATTACTCCAATAATAATAAAAGGCCAACATCGAAAAAGGAATCAACATACCTACCATTGCGCTTAAATAATCTCGGCTATCAAATTTTCTAAAAGTTAATAAGGCAATAAACACGATAAATATCCAAGGTAAAATAGACAAGTAAATTAAAGAAGCAATGGCAATATAGATTCCGCTATCAAAGGCAATAGACAATGCATTATTGGTCTTATACAGCGCGAATAAACGTTGCAAAATAAGTAATTGAAATACAAGAACAAAGGTAACCGCATCGAGTGTAAAAAACTCGACATATAAACTACTAATAATCACAAAGAAGAAAGCAGGTAAATAACTTTTTCTAAATAATAAATTAAAATCGATGGCTACTTTATTGATCCACAAGGCAATGAGTAAATGTAATATGGCGGTAATTAAACCATTCAATAAAATATGATTGGTAATAAAATGTAAGTGGTTAAAAAGTAATTTTGAAATGGGGTCGTTATAATAAACGGGCGGCAGCGGATTCCCAAACAAAAAATAAGGTACACGTAATAGCACCATCACTATAAATAAAATAAGAATGGAAGTAGGTGATATGTTTTTTAATAATTTGATCATATTAAAAGCTGACGCGTAATAAGTTTAATTTACTTTTTACCAAACAAGGCAGCAATAATTGATCTGCTGCAATTTGCTTTGCGCCAGCAGGCATCAATAATATATTTTCGTTTTCTTTAGCAATGATTTTTTCGTCTGAAAGCCCTTTATTACTGACCGAAAAGGCCGCCAGCTCCGAAGCTTTTTTAATAGATTTATTGTACACAAAATAAATACGATCGGCATCTACGGCCATGGTATACGAAGAATAAAAAGCAGCATCGTCATCGGATACTTGATTTTTTCTGATGATTTGTTCCCAATCTATTTTTCCGTTGGGTTGAATAGAAAACAACAATACATTATCGTAATGGTAAGTATAACTGGTGGTGTACATTTGATAATACGAATTGTAATTGGTCGACTCGGTTACATAATTAGATTCGGCTACTAATATGACGCCGCCATCGGAACGCAATACCAAACGATCGATAAAATAATTAATCAGTTCGGTGCCCCGATTCACGGTTCGTTCGGCTACAAATTCATTTAAAAATTTAGCTTTAAAACTTTCTGTATTTTTAGTCCACTTTTGACTGTCGACTAAAAAGTTAGCCGTAAAAATACCGGCCGAAGAAGTGCTATTCATTTCGGAATAAAAACCAGCCAATACCAATTTGCCATTTAATTCATCTATTTCCATGTGCAAATCGTTCAAGAATAATTTGTCTTGATTGATTGGAATATTTAATAAGGTAGCAGATTTTGGGCTAGCAATACTTAAATTAAAATTACGATTGCGCAGGGTTTTCTTTGCTAAATCTAAAGAAGTTAAAAAATACAAAGCGCTGTCATTGCCTAGTTTAAAGTCGTTGAGCAATAATACACCATCAAAAAATTCGGTCGGGTAATTTTGATGCCAAACTAAATTTAAGTCTGATTGAAACACATGTACATCAATGGCCATTTTATCGTTTTCGCCTGCAGGCTGTTTGTACATGGTCGAAAACAGTTGGCCATTTTTACTTTGCTGAATATAATAGACCCCACGATTTGATTTTCGATCGAAGGCAATCGAAACTAATTTAGTAGACGCCGAGTTCAACTCCCCTTTTTTAATATCTAATTTAATGGCGTATAAATCGCTGCTACTATTTACTTTATTAATGCTGGTATAAAACAAAAATAAACTATCCGATAAAAACTGGATGTCTTGTATGTCGGCACTTGGATCGGGCAATTGCACATTTAAATTCCAAACCAGCGAAAGATTTTTATTCAATAAACTAATGGCAATATTATTATCGCGCAAGCGTAATTGATTTTGTTTATTATTAAATGGATAATTGCTTTTAAGGATAAAATACCCTTGCTCATTTTGCCCAATTACTTTCGAATACATGCGCTTGAAAGATTTATCGGTATTGGCAAAAGTTAATTGCTGTGCTGTACTTTTCTGAAGCAAGCCTGAAATAATTAAAACCACGAAAAGCAAAAATATTCGCTTCATGTGGTAAAAATAAGAGAATTAACTAATAATTAGTGGCTTTTAATATTAATTGATCTAAGTCGACGAGCACTTTCGATAAATTATCTGGAAAGTTAATTTTAGGCCCATGCGCTTCTTCAAGCCATGTATCTAATAAAATTTCGGCCGCTTCGTCGAGCTCGTGCACCACGGGTATACCCATTTTATGTAGGGCTTCGGCATTACAAATTTGTTCGTATTGTCCTTTCATCGGCACCGAAAAAACTTTTTTGCCTAAAAATAATGCTTCGGCTGGTGCTTCAAAACCACCGCCGGTAAGCAAGCCCGCACAAGAAGCTAAACTATTATTGAAGCTTTCGTTTTGCACTGGGCAAACTTTGATGTTTTCAATTTGATAAGCTTGCTTTAAATTTTTAGCAAAAACTTGCCATTTAATTTGCGGCCATTTACTCAAATAATTAACTAAAAATTCGTGCTGATAAGCTGGCAAGTAAACCGTATAATGTCCGTCGTTGCTGGTTTTTAAACTGCGTATTTCTTTTCGAATAATGGGGGTATTGATAAAAGTATCATACGATTCAAAATGAAAAGCAATTTGAAAATCACTGGGTGCGTATTGTTGAAATAAAAACTCGGTAAAATTATCGGTTTGTGATGGCCTTGGTGTTTTATCAGACAAAAAAGAAGACTGATGACTGAGCGCGATAACTGGTATTTTTTTTCTTTTAGCGGCCCATGCACTCAAAGGTTCGAAATCGTTGATCACTAAATCGTATTGCGTGATAGGTAAAGTGAATAAATCTTTTAGAAAAGTAATAGGGCTTAAACTATTAATGGTTTTCCAATAATCTACCCCGCCGTTTTTCCCAAAAATAAAACTAGCTCCTTTTTTTCTATATTTAATTTGATGTGGCAAAGCGACATCTACTTGCGTACCACTAATTAAAATATCGAGCTCAAAATGTTGTTGCAAATAAGGTATAAAATCGCGTGCACGGCTCACATGGCCGTTGCCGGTGCCTTGTATTGCGTACAATATTTTTAATTTTCGAGCCATACTTAAATGTAAGAATTATTCTGCTTTTGCAATCAAAGAATTATACAAAGATCTTACATCTAGTTTGGAAGCTAAATTGATAAAGGATTCTTCATCGTGCAATTCTGCCGATTGATCTTCTCTAAACTGATAGATACTCCAGCTTTTTTCGTTGTATTCTAGGGCGGTTAAACTCTCTACCCAATCGCCAGAATTTAGATAAGTAACGCTACCCTTTTCGTTGGTATATAACTTTTTTTCGGCTTGGTGAA
Organism: uncultured bacterium; assembly: GCA_903828245.1. Lineage (GTDB taxonomy): Bacteria > Bacteroidota > Bacteroidia > Sphingobacteriales > Sphingobacteriaceae > CAIKLP01. Next base: position 28,318 of record CAIKLP010000028.1, read on the forward strand.
TGTGTCCACAAATTACATAATCAAATTCTTTTTCGATGGCAATTTCGGCTGCGGTATTTTCGAAATCGTTGATAAACTTGACCGCGTTTTTTACACTCGCTTTGATCTTTTGCGATAAACTCATTTTCTCTTTTCCCAACTTGGTTAAGAAATAATTAATGAAGGTATTGAGCATGATTAAACTGTCGTACCCAATGGCGCCAAGCTTTGCAAGCCATTTAGAATATTGCATAGTCACGTCAAAAACATCGCCATGAAAAAACCATGCTTTTTTACCGTCTAATTCTAAGACTAATTTATTTTGCAATTTAAGAGATCCCATTTCGAAATCGGCAAATTTGCGCAGCATTTCGTCATGATTACCCGTTAAATAATAAACCGGTATATCGGCACTTACATATTTAAGAAAACGCCTTAGTACTTTTAAATGTGATTCGGGAAAATAACTTTTATTGAATTGCCAGATGTCGATGATATCGCCATTGAGGATAATCATTTTAGGATCAATACTTTTTAAGTATCGAAGCAATTCTTTGGAATGACAACCGTAAGTACCTAAATGAATATCAGATAATACGACAATTTCGACTGGTCTTTTAGGCATAGCTTAATCTTGCTCTTCATCTAAAACAACCTCGAAAGGAGCGAAATAACCAATGATTAAGAAAAGAATACTTGCCGATAGAACGATAACTTGCATATACTTATTTTAATACAAAAATAAAATACACATGTCATGCAATCGTTAATTCAATATTAAGAAATTATGCAAGAATCTGGAGCAATTGGGAAAGATGGGCGATTTCGTAATTACAATCTACGCTGTGTGCTTGTAAATGAGGGTTAAAATATATTTGGTCGATGCCCGCATTTTTAGCCCCTAATATATCGGCTTCTAAACTATCGCCAATCATAATCGCATCTTTTGCCTCGCAACCCGCCACGGCTAAGGCATGCTGAAACAAAGCAATGTCGGGCTTGTATTTACCTATCACTTCCGACACAAAAATTTCTTTGAAATAAGGTTTCAAATTTGATTTGCTTAATTTTAATTCGGAAGATTCTTGAAAGCCATTGGTAATAATGTGCATTTGGTAGTGGGGCTGCAAAGCTTGTAATACTTCGTGCGCACCCGCAAACAAATTAGTTTTATGCGGGCTTTCTTTTACATAATCTTCTTCAAACTGCAAAGGAATAAGCGCATCGGGCAAACCCAATTCTCGAAATGTTTTTTTGAAACGCGTGTCGCGCAATGCTTCTTTAGAAATTTCGCCTAAATGATAGGCACGCCATAAGGCGTGGTTGTTTTCGGTATATAAACTGATAAAATCTTGCACTTCGAATAAACCATGTTGCGCCAATTCATAACGATCAAACAATTCGATTAAGGTTTCTTTGGCGTTGGTATCAAAATCCCAGAGAGTATGGTCTAGGTCGAAAAATAGATGTTGGTATTTTTTAGACATAAATACTAGACAATAATTCTTCGTAAATGTTTTCCCAGCCCTTCCATTCTTGGTAGCCGCTCATCGACTCGTTGTGCCATAGCGTACAAAAAACACCCTTGACCGCTTGTACCGATTGTAATAATTGTTTAGCTGCTGCTAAAGTTTGTTCGGGGGTATATTTTAAATAGGCATGAAAAGTAGTATCCATTAAACAAAATGGATGTAAGGTTAAAAAAGTAATTTGGTTGGCTTGCAAATCAAAAAAAGGAAAAGGCCTACAAGTGCTTGCCCTAAATCCAATTTGACTGGCATAGCCCATAGTATAATCGTGTAGAATACCAATTTTTATTAAATCGTAATACGTATTTGGTATTTGCATTTTTAAATAATGCTGACGTGAGCTATTGATATTGCGCTGAATCACTTGCGATAAATTAAATCGCTCCGACTGCATGATTTCGGGATTTTGATCAGATTGATAAGAGGGGTGAATGCCAATATCTGCAGTATGCGAGAGCCTTTTGATGCGTTGCAAAAAATCGGCTTGCGTAATTTCTAAATTAATATCTTGGACAGTATTTTTTTCGGCAAACAAAATAAAATAAATGGCTTTCCAATTTATTTTACGATGAATTTTTTCTAATCGATCGTATTGATCAAAGGGGTCGTCGATTTGCAATCTGCGAACCGCCATTTTATTTTTAACATCTTTAAAATCGGCTTTTAATAAACTACCCAAAATAGATTTGATGAATCGACTATTGCTTTTTCCTTTGGTTCTAAATACTTGATCGATGTCGATGGTACAGGCTACCTGAAAATGATTTTCTCTAAAGGAAAGTGTTGGGAAAACTTTTTTCAATTCGCTGGCAAATGCAAAAGCCCATTCGTCTATTAATGGTTGCTGTAAAAATTGGGCGCGATAGGCCAAAGAATTTTCGGCTGCAAATCGCCCATGCGCATCGGCTTGATTAGGTAAATATTCTTCGTAACGACTCAATAAATAAAATGCAGCTGCAAAAATATCGAAATGCCAATCGCTGTTATTGCTTGGAAAAAAGTAAGGCAAAGCCTGGTCGTTTTTTACTTCAATATCGAGCGTTCGAATCTCGGTTTCGGAAAGTAAGCCATGCGGCATGATATAAAATTCGGTAAAATGGCTGCGTTGCTCGCTGTAATTCAACAACTGATCTTGAGCTGGATCGAATTCGGATAAATGGCTAATATGCTTAAAATCAATACCCAATACCGTTTCGAGCAAGAATTTCGAAATGTAGGCAAAGCGCGCACTGGGTATGTTAGAATATATTTTTAGCATGTTTATACAAGCAATTGTAGCGCTAAGATATTGAAAATCACAAAATCAATTTTGTACATTTGGAAAGTTCAATTCAAAACGCAATGGAAAACCAATCATTCTTTAAGAGAAACCAAAACGTATTTCTCGCAATTATCGTCTTTTTCGCAATCAGTTATCTTTATTTCAGCCCTATTTTAGAAGGTAAGGTAATAAAACAAAGTGATGTCGAGAACTTAAAAGGTGGATTTACTGAAATTAGACATTATAAAGAGACTACTGGCAACTATGCATTGTGGAGTAATTCGATGTTTTGCGGAATGCCAACTTACTTAATGTGGTTAGGTTACCCATCGAATATTGCCGGAAAACTAATGGATTGGTACAATTTGATATTACCCAACCCGATCAACACCATATTTTTATACTTAATTGGTTTCTTTATTTTATTGAGAACCTTAAAAATGAATGTTTGGCTGAGTGTAATGGGCGCCGTAGCCTTTACCTTCTCCTCTTATAATTTTGCCATTATTGCGGCAGGTCATACCAACAAAGCGATTGTAATTGGTTTGTTTGCCCCAACCATTGCGGGTATTATTTTGGCCTATCGAAATGAATTATTAAAAGGTGCTACGGTAACAGCATTGGCATTGGCTTTACAAATAAAAGCGAATCACTACCAAATGAGTTATTACTTAGCCATGGCCATTGGCATTTATGTAATTGTGCAATTTATTTATGCGATTAAAGATAAAACGATTGCTAATTTCTTTAAATCATCGGCTGTATTGGCTGCTGCTGCTGTGTTAGCGGTTGCGGTAAATATTACACCGCTTTTATTAACAGAAGAATATGCCAAAGAATCTATTAGAGGAAAATCGGAATTAACACTCGATCCGAAAGCTAGCAAAGATGGTTTGAGCGAAGAATATGCTTTTGAATACAGCTATGGTGTAGGCGAATCTTTTACCTTATTGATTCCTAATTTTAATGGCGGTGCTTCTGCGGGTGCCTTGTCTAAAAATTCGGAGACTTATAAATTTTTAAAAGACAGAAATGTACCCAACGCTCCACAAATAATTAAGCAATTGCCTTTGTATTGGGGTGATCAAGCCTTTACAGCGGGGCCGATTTATTTTGGTGCAATTGTATTGTTCTTATTTATTTTAGGATTTTTTATTGTACAACGAAAAGAAAAATGGTGGATTTTAGCAACCGTTGTGTTAACCTTGGCTTTATCTTGGGGTAAAAACTTTTTATTCCTTTCGGATTTCTTCTTTAATCATTTCCCTTATTACAATAAATTTAGAGCGGTGTCTTCTATTTTAACGGTGACCAGTTTATTGGTTCCTTTAATGGCGGCATTTGCAGTCGAAGAAATTATCAAAACGAAAGAAAATTCAAAAGTATTATTGAAGAAAGTACGCAATGCATTTTTTGTAGTGGGTGGCTTGGCGCTCCTATTTGCAGTGATGCCTGGCTTAGCGGGTAGTTTTATTAACGAGACCAGAGACAAAGCTTCTTTCGGCGAATCATACGAACAATTAATTAGTGCCATTAGTGCCGACCGCGAAAGTTTATTGCGCATGGATGCACTGAGATCTTTTGCCTTTATTTTAATTGGCGCCGGATTACTCTACGCATTTATTGCAAAGAAAATAAAAAGCAATTACTTATTAATTGGTTTGGCTTTAACCATTACCATTGATATGTGGGCAGTAGATAAAAGATATTTGAACAATGACAACTTTGGTAAAAAAGTAAAAAACTTAGACAACGAGGTGCCACCAAATGCAGTAGATCTAGAGATCTTGAAAGATCCTGCGATGTATTACCGCGTGTATAACTTAACGGTAAATCCATTTACCGATGGTAATACTTCGCGCTACCATAAATCTATTGGTGGTTACCATGCAGCAAAATTAAAACGCTACCAAGAATTAATTGAAAATCAAATTTCGAAAGGTAATATGAATGTATTGAGTATGTTGAATACTAAATATTTTATTACTGCACCGCAAGGAAGCAATCAAGCCATTCCACAAACAAACCCAATGGCTTGTGGCAATGCATGGTTTATTAATGACATAAAATATGTAGCCAGTGCAGATTCTGAAATGTTGGCTTTAACTAATTTTGATCCAAAGCAAACCGTATTTATCGACCAAAGATTTAAAGAGCGCGTAGGTACAATGAATTTGAAAAAAGATAGCACGGCCAATATTGCTTTAACTTATTACAGCCCCGATACCTTAAACTATACGAGTAATACCGCTGCAGAAAGCTTTGCCGTATTCTCGGAAATATATTATGAGAAAGGCTGGAACGCTTATGTAGATGGACAAAAGACAGATCATTTTAGGGTAAACTATGTATTGCGCGGGATGAAAATACCTGCAGGCAAACACGAAGTTTCTTTTAGATTTGAACCCGCAAATTATTTCTTAGGCGAAAAAATTGCAGGCGTGAGTTCTATCTTATTGCTTTTATTAGTTGCTGGTAATTTATTTATGGCTTACAAAAAAAATACAACAAACGCATAATGATACGCATCGATATAATTGCGGGCGCACGCCCAAACTTCATGAAGATTGCACCCATTATTGCCGCAATTGAATTAGAGAAACAAAAAGGCACTGCCATTGATTTTCGTTTGATTCATACGGGTCAACATTATGATCAAAAAATGAGTGGTGATTTTTTTGAACAGTTAGGAATTCCTGCACCTCATGTAAATTTAGAAGTTGGTTCGGGCACACAAGCAGAACAAACTGCTAAAATTATGATGGGCTACGAGGCTTTATTACTAGAATCTCCAAGTAATTTATGTTTAGTGGTAGGCGATGTAACCTCGACGATGGCTTGCGCCATTGCTGCTAAAAAATTAAACATAGATGTGGCCCATGTGGAAGCAGGCATTCGTTCTGGCGACCGCAGCATGCCCGAAGAAATTAATCGCATGGTAACCGATTCGATTACCGATTACTTCTTTACCACTTCGGAAGTAGCCAATACCAATTTAAAAAATGCAGGGGTGGCAGATAGCAGCGTATTTTTTGTGGGCAATACCATGATTGACACTTTGCTAAAACAAATGCCGAATTTTAAGCAACCCGATTTTTGGGAAGCAGCCAAATTAACCCCACAAAATTATTTTGTATTGACATTGCACCGCCCATCTAATGTAGATGCCGATACGCAATTACAAGAATTATTGTCCGAAATTATGCAACATACGCAAGGACACAAAGTGATATTTCCAGTACATCCGCGTACAGCAAAAATGTTGGCTCAATTAAATATCAATTTCGAAAATTTATTTTTAACAGAACCCATGAGCTATTTAGCCTTTAACTATTTAGTGAAACATGCAAAGGCCGTAATTACCGACTCTGGAGGTATTACAGAAGAAACTACCGTAATGCAAATTCCATGTATTACTTTAAGAAGCAGCACCGAAAGACCCGAAACTTGTAGCATTGGTACCAACGAATTAATTGGCACCGATCCAGCGGCGATTAAACCTACGCTCGAAAAATTATTTGCAGGCAATTGGAAAAAAGGAGGCATTCCACCTTTATGGGATGGTCATACTGCCGAAAGAATTGTAGCAGCCATTAAATCTATTTACGCTATTTAAATTGAATTAACGAATGCGCCTGGTCTTGATTCTATCGAGTACCACGCGCAGGGTATTGTTCATTTCTTCAGAAATATGCAAGCGGTAAATGAGCAATAAATACAAGCCCATGATAATGGCAGAACGCAAAATAATATCGAGGTAAATATTAGTAATCGTTGGAATAAACATATTCAATACAAACATACCTGCTCCAATCAGCAATAGCCATAGGGTTTGTAGCGTGAAGGGATGAATATTCATTTTATAATTTACAAAGAAAGTAAGCAAGCTATTGTATATTAAAATAGATAATGCAGTGGCAATTCCGACTCCTATAATTCCCAATTGTGGAATCAATAAATAATTACTGGTAATGGCAATGGCCGCCAACACAAACATAAAATATAATCCAAAATAATAAAACTTAGAATTGCTTAAGATGGCAGAATTAACGCCGGTAAGCAAATCGAAAATTTTACTGAGGCCAATAAATAGAATGACATACTTGCCTGCTTTAAATGCTTCGCCATTCGGCATCATGGCAAAAATACTATCGGTGTTAATCCATATTAATAGAAAAATAGCCAAGCCCACCAAGGTTTGGTTGATAGCCGATTTACGGTAAATATCTTTCACCTTAGCCATATCGTTTTGCTTAAGCGCTTCGGCTACAATAGGCGTACTTATTTGACTGACTGCACGGTAAGGCATTTCAATAACGGTAGCAATAAATAATGCGGTAGAATAAACCGTAAAACTAGATAGGTTAATGAGCGAACTAATCATATAACTATCAATTTTATTGACCAGCGTAGAACCAATGCCTGCAATGATAATGAAGCCTAAGAAATATAAAATTTCTTTTTTGATTTTAGCATCTTTTAAAACCGTAAAATCTGGTTTAAGATTAATGCCTCTTAACTGATGTATATAGGCGATGTTGATGAGCAAGCCCGAAAAATACAATAAAGTAATGGCCAGCATTAATTGATCGAAAGTTAAATAATGTAAATAATTGGCAATCAATAGCAGCGACATACCAAATCGTAAATACACATCGCGAATAATTTTGGGTACGACAATACGCATTTGTGTACTGCAATATTGTTCTGTAACATTTTGATAAACATAAATGATGGTAAAGGGGATGAAATACCAGTAATAATGCAGCACTAAGGGCGAGTTCTCTTGAAAAGAACTGACAAATAAAGGTCGCATCAAAATAAATAAGATACTAAAAAATACAATCCCAATAATAGGCGTTACAAAAATAAAAAATTGAAAGCCTTGGTCGTTTTTTTCTTTGTTACGAAAATAAGGATAAAATTTATTGACGGCATTGGGTACGCCAATTTGTGCAAAGTAGGCTAAGAACAAACCCATCTCTAAAATAAATCGGATTAAACCTATTTGTTCGAGTGGCAAACATTTTGGAAACAACCACACAATATTGATATAGCCCAAAACCACGCCCAAATATTGAACGATAATAGATTTGAAGCTTTGACGGATAACGATTCCCAATTTATTGCTTTTGATAAATAACGGTAATACAAGCACCATATTTTGGTGGCTGCAAGCGCATGGCTAATTTAACGATTGGCCGGGTCATTTTATATACTAATTCGAGCGTCTCGCCTTTTAATTTTAAAGTGTTGCGTAAAAACACTTCGTAATAATTGCCATAATTTAATTTGTTGGCTGGCTCTTTATGCACCGCAAGCACGCTTAAGCCAAACAATGGCGCAATATTACGCAAGGATTGCTCCTCCCATAAATTGATATGGTGTGGTGGTAAATTCAACGTATGATCGGGATCGTTGCTAAATAAATAACATTCGTTGTTAGGAACACTGATGGCATACAGCCCGCCTGTTTTTAAACAAGCAATGCTATCTGCAAAAAAATCTTTGAGCTCGGCGATGTGTTCGACCACTTGAAAAGAACAAATTAAATCGTAATGATTGGCATGTGTTTGTAAATGCGCATCGATTAATTGATTGAATACTTGTAGGCCTTTAGCTTGCGCACTTGCCACTGCATGTGGATTCAATTCTAAACCGATGGCTTCGGAAACGCCCAATGTTTGAATTTTTTCTAGAAAAGAACCATGTGCGCAACCAATTTCTAAGACCTTTCCGCCCTTTGGTAAATAAGGAATTAATTGCTCGTGTTCCCATTTCCAATTGGCATAATATTGCGCATAGTTTTTTTCGAGTGCCTCATAGAACGCTGCATCGCCAGCTATTTGAGCGGGTGCATAAAATTTTAATTTGCTTTGTTTACACTGGCAAACAAATACTTCTGAAATATTTTGAAATTGCGCACGCACATTTAATCCTAACTCATCGTATAAAGCAATAATTTGTTCGCTAGCTATGCTTTCTACAATATCTATCGACTCGCTTAAATTGATTGGACTTTTAATTTGCATGTTGTGCTGCGATTAATATATTTTTTAATGCCTGAATGCGGAAACTCATTTCGTAATGTTGCTCCATGTGCTTGCGCGCTGCAGCACCCATACTAGCTACTAATTCCGGATTGCCTAATAATTCGATTATTTTTTGTGCCATGATTTCGTATTCGCCTTCTTCCACCAAATAACCTGTTTGCCCATCTACTACCGCCTCGCGTATACCTGCATGTTTGGTGCTCACAATTGGGAGTCCAGTAGCAGAAGCCTCCAAAATAGTATTGGGCGTGCCTTCGGAGTCGCCGCTGGCGGTACGCAAAGAATGTTGCACAAATATTTTTGATTTTTTTAGATACACCGAAATTTCTTCTGGTGTTTTAACGCCTGCTAATGTTACGGAATCTTGTAAGTTTAATTGTTGAATTAATTCGGCACATTCCTTTTGTAATTCGCCGCCACCAATCATGACTAAAGTAGCATCAGCTATTTTTTCTTTAACGAGTGCAAAACTTTTAATCACTAATTGCGGCGCTTTTTTACCTGTTAAGCGACCCACCGAAATTAATTGATTTGCATTTTGTGCAGGCAAGGTGGTTTGGAAATTTTCTAGTTCCACGCCATAGGGATTATTAATAATTTTATCGGCAGGAATACCTAATTGCATTAATGCATTTCGCATATCTTCCGAAACCACAATTATTTTTGCCGCCTTTTTCGCCATAGCCAAATAGCGTGCTTTATAATTTTCGATGGTTTTATATTCATACGCATCGAAGCCATGAAAGTGCGCAACTAAAGGGATTTGAAGGCTTTCGCAAACTTCCGAAAAATTACAAGCAGTAATACCATACTCGGCTAAAACCACTTCGATTTTTTGTTTAACTAAATAGTTTTTTAAAGCCTTTTGGTATTGCTGAAAATAAAATGCAGGAAAATATTTTTTACAAGCACCACGAATTACATCGACCATAAACAAGCCATTGAAAATAGATTTTCTATGGGCATCTTGAAAAGGCATCCAACCATTGGTAAGGGTAGCCACTGGTTCCAAATATTTTACTTGGTTATGAATAAAAGTTTCGGAATAAGAAAATGGCTGGGTAAATGCAATTAATAATCTCATGTTATTTTTTTGCTCTAGCCACTACCAAAAAAGTACAAGCATCGGTATTCTTAGTTTGTTGCTTGGTTACTTTATCGAATAAATGAATGAAAATTTGCATGATGAAAATAAATATTTGTTTAATAGGGCTAGGCAAATTAAACATCAAACCATCTTGAAATAACTGCAAACCCATAGCAGGCCTGCCAATGATGCCCCTAAAATCAACCACTTCAAAACCATTTCTTTCCACTACTTTTTTTAATCCACTCGAAGTCCAACGCCAAAAATCATTTGGATCTGGATGAAACATCCAATAACCATGCGTGGTTAATAATAACAATCCATCATTCTTTAAAATACGATGCGATTCTTGTAAATATAATTCGGGATCATCGACATGCTCTAAAACCTGCGTAGACAGTAAGATATCGGCTGCACTATCGGCATAATTTAATTTGCCTTGTGCATCTAATTTAATATCGATGGCTGGGTTATCGGAAAGGTCTGCACCTAAATAACTATTAATTTTGGTTTCGAATAAAGTTTTATAAGGCATACTACCACATCCATAATCGACCAAAATGCCATTGTTAGATTTAATATGTTTTTCGATAGCATACTCAATGAGTTTGCGCAACATGTTAAGGTAATATCGACGAGGGTGAAACCAACCAGGTTGGGTTCTTTGGATTGCTTCGGAACTATTATGTCTATATTCGTTCATTTGATCGGATAAAACTTCAAAATTTTGCTCTAAAATACTACATTCGTCTTGAAAATAGAAACAGCGCGCTAGAAAGCCAAAGATTATGAAAGTATTGTTCACCTTTCCGGGCCTTGCCCATTATTTATCGGCCTTACTCGGACATTTACAAAACGACGAGGGAATGGAGGTGGCTGCAATTATTCCGCAAGGCAAAAGCCAATCGCGGGGCGAAGGCGTGCATGTGCAAACGCAATCCAATACCCGAACCATTAGCGGCGAAGAAGCCATTGGTTTTTTAGGCAAACCTTATTTTAAAAATTTACCCGAAATTTTAGCAGAAGAGCAACCCGATATTTTAGTGATTGGTTGGCCATATGCCCTCGATTTAATTTTTAATTCGACCTTGCGCAACACCATCAAAAAATATAAAATCAAATTGATCTATAAAGGCATTCCATTTAATTTGCCTGCCAAAAATAAAATCAAATCTTTTTATTATAGCGAACAATTTACCGGTGGAGAAGCAGAGGCTTCGGGAAAAAAATTCTTTGGCTTTTTAAAATTTTATTTGATTACGCAATTGCGAGGAATATATTTAAGAATGGTGGATGCGCATGTTTACTATATCGACGAAGCGATTGAAAACATTGCATCGTATGGCGTTGCAAAAGAAAAAATATTTATTACTTATAATTCGCCCGATACCGATACGCATTTAGCCATCGAAGCCCAATTACATGATCAAAAAGCAGATCATCCTAATTTATTACATGTGGGTCGATTGGTGAAATGGAAACGCGTAGATTTATTAATTGATGCCTACCGTAAGCTGAAAAATAAATACCCTCAACTTACTTTAACCATTGTGGGCAATGGACCAGAAGAAGCTTATTTAAAAAATTATGCAGCTGCAGATAGCGATATTATTTTCTTAGGGGCCATTTACGATCCGATGGAATTAGGACGTGTATTTAAATCTGCGTCTATTTATGTACTAGCTGGAATGGGCGGCCTGTCTATTAATGAAGCCATGTGCTATGGTTTACCGATTATTTGTTCGGTAGCAGATGGTACCGAAAAAGCGATTGTGCGCGCCGATTACAATGGCTATTATTTTGAAAGAGACAACTTAACAAGTTTATGCGATAACATTGATTTGCTATTGCAAGACGAAGCGAAGTTGAAATTATTTGGCGAAAGATCTTTGCAAATAATTAAAGAAGAAATTAATATTCGAATAGTGAGTAAACGCTATGTGAAAGCTTTTGAATATGTAATGAAAAGTGCTGCGGACGTTTAGAAGCTCACCTGCGTGCTTCGTTTGCGGCTGATGCTTCGACTAATGCTGATGTTGCGGCGAATTAACGCATGCGCACTAATTTTGCAGGGCTTCCTACTACAATGCTATTGGGTTCCACATCTTTGGTAACCACACTGCCCGCACCGATTACAGCGCCTTTGCCAATGGTGACGCCGGGCATAATTTGCACTCCGCTGCCAATCCAAACATCATCTTCAATAACTATAAAATTTTTAGTAGTATCCCAAGCTTGATCAATCATAAATTCACCTGGTGCAATTAAATGATTCGCTGCGACAATACTAATGTGTTGCGCTAAAATACATTTTTCACCAATGCGAATTGTTCCACCACCAGCACGAATATTATTCATCTCGCCAATAGAAGTTCCTTTACCAATACTTAAATGCGAAACACCCCATTCGCCTTTTGGATCGTCGGCGCAAATTAAAATGGTATTAGCGCCAATAAAAACACCTTCTGCTAAAGCAAACCTTTTGGCATCGGTATATAAAATTTGTGCATCAGGATGAATATGACATTGGTATTTGATTTCTAAGCTAGCAGTCCTGAACCACTTGCTTAATTTATTCAGTATAATAATGATCACCTTCAGGAAGATTCCGATGAAGCCTAATTTATTGGTTAGCAGGGCAAGTTTTCTCATTTGAAGTATTATAAGGCAAATTTAGAAGAATTTACAAATATTTATGTTTATCCTGATTATTCGGCTTATTTTAGCTTTTTAAGAACAAACATGAGACTTTTTCTAGAAATTAGTTTTCGCAACCTTTACTACTTCCTGACCCGCAAAGCGGTTCGTCAGTTTAACCGATTGGCTTTTCAATATGGCGATGCCCCAAGGTATTCTCCTAGAAAAATAAAAGTAAATGGTTGGGAATTGCAAGTACCCGATGCCCTTTCTTTCATTTATCAGTTTAGAGAAATATTAGTCGAAGAATCTTATTTATTTAATTGTATTAAAACAAATCCAGTCATTATTGATTGCGGTTCGAATATTGGATTGAGTGGTATTTATTTTGCGAACCGATTCAAGGACGCAGCAATTTATTGCATCGAAGCAGATCAAGCTATTGCGCAAACACTGGCATGGAATTTAAAAAATAACAACGCTTCGAATGTTAATGTAATTGCCAAAGCAGTTTGGACACACAACGATGGCGTACGATTTGCTTCCGAAGGATCGGACGGTGGTAGCATCGATAACAATAGCACAGCAGATTTAATTCCATCGATGAGTTTAAAAGAAATGTTGGGTAATTTTGAAAGTGTCGATTTTTTAAAAATGGATATTGAAGGCGCGGAAAACACAGTGATTCCAGACTGTTCGGCCGAATTGCATAAAGTAAATCAATTATTTATTGAATACCATTCTACTGCAAAAGAAAATCAATCTCTTGGAAATATCTTAAGCATTTTAAGTAATGCTGGTTTTCATTATTATATTAAAACTGAAAACAAAAGAAACCATCCTTTTGTAAACAGACACGAAAACAAAACATACGATTTACAACTCAATATTTTTGCATACAAAAAATAATGAAAGTAGTCATTGTGAATACCGCAGCCGATAAAGGTGGAGCAGCAGTAGCCGCTAATAGGCTCATGCAATCGCTTTGTGCAGCAGGTGTGAAATGTAATATGTTGGTACGCGAAAGCAATCATGCACAAGCCAATGTGCAAGTATTTTCGAAAAACCCATTTAGCATAAAATGGAACCAAGCTTTATTTTTCTTAGAACTATTGCTCTTGCAGATTTTGAAACGCAATGGAAAAGAATTTAGCTTAGCCGCATTTGGACCAAATTTAGCCGATCATCCATTAATTAAAAATGCAGATGTAATTAATTTACATTGGGCGCAAAACGCCTATTTAAGCCTATCGGAGCTGCAAGCCATTCAAAACCTTGGCAAACCCATTGCTTGGACTTTACACGATATGTGGGCCATTACGGGTGGCTGCCATTACAACGAAGATTGCAGAAAATTTGAAAGCGAATGCGACCATTGCCCAATGTTAAAAAATGATTCGCTCAGTAATATCAGTTTACATCAATTTAAAGCAAAGCAAAAAACATACAGCGATCGCATTCATTTTATTTGCCCGAGCAATTGGTTAGCTGCAGAAACTAGTAAAAGTGCATTAACTAAAAATAATCCAGTTACGGTCATTCCAAATACACTCGACCTTAGCGAATTTAAACCGATGGATCGTGAACAGGCTAAAAATTATTTTGGCATACAAACAGATAAAAAGATTATTTTATTTGTATCCATGAGTTTAAGCGATCAAAGAAAAGGTTTTGAGTGGTTTGAAAATGCGATATTAGGTTTAGAAAAATCGGATGCAGATTGGAAAAATAAATATGAAATTTTGGCCATTGGTAGAAAGGCAGCGCAACCAAGATTTGAAACTGCCATACATTATACTGGAAGGTTAAACGGCTCAAAGGCAATGGCCAATGCATATGCAGCCGCAGACGTTTTTGTTACGCCATCGCAACAAGATAATTTACCCAATACGGTAGTAGAATCTTTGGCCTGTGGCACACCCGTGGTCGCTTTCCAAATTGGTGGCATGCCAGACCTGATTCAACATTTGCACAATGGCTATCTTGCAAAATTTCAAGACTTAAGAGATTTACAAAATGGCATAGTACATTGTCTAACAAACGATCTTTCCAACAACACCCGCGAAGGAATATTAACCTTAGTAGATTCAAAAAAAGTAGCAGCAAAATATATCGCTGTATTTGAAAACCTTTGCAAATAATTGTTGTTGAAATACTATGGACTTTAAATTAACCTCCAACTATTTTCCAACTGGCGACCAACCAGAAGCCATTAAGCAATTAGTGGCTGGCGTAAACCAAGGAGAAGTTTATCAAAATTTATTAGGCGTAACCGGATCTGGTAAAACATTTACGATTGCCAATCTTATTCAACAAACACAAAAACCCACTTTAATTTTAAGTCATAATAAAACCCTGGCAGCCCAGCTATACGGGGAGTTCAAGCAATTCTTCCCAGAAAATGCGGTTAATTATTTTGTGTCTTATTACGATTATTACCAACCCGAAGCTTATTTACCAACCACCAATACGTACATCGAAAAAGATTTACAAATTAACGATGAAATTGAGAAGCTGCGTTTGCGCACCACCTCTGCATTGGTTTCTGGTAGAAGAGATATTATTGTGGTTTCTTCTATTTCTTGTATTTATGGTATGGGAAATCCAGATGATTTTACGGATAGTGTGATTCGATTAAAAGTAGGTGATGTAGTTACGCGCAATGCCTTTTTATTTCGATTGGTAGAATTACTTTATGCCAGAACCACCGAAGAATTTAGACGCGGTACTTTTAGGGTAAAAGGTGATACCGTTGATATTCATTTAGCTTATGCCGATTATGCATTGCGTTTATCTTTTTACGGAGATGAAATTGAAGAGATGTGTACCATTGATCCGGTAACCGGTAAAACACTAGAGAAAATGGACAACGTAGCCATTTTCCCTGCGAATTTATATGTTGCACCAAAGAATAGAACCCAAGGTGCGATCAGACAAATTCAAGATGAATTGATGGCCAGAAAAGCTTCCTTTGAATCGGAAGGAAGATTTTTAGAAGCCAAAAGAATTGAAGACCGCGTAACCTACGATTTAGAAATGATTCGCGAATTGGGTTATTGTTCGGGTATCGAAAATTATTCTCGATTTTTTGATGGCAGAAAAACCGGCGACCGACCTTTCTGTTTGTTAGATTATTTTCCAAAAGATTATTTATTAGTGATAGACGAAAGCCATGTAACTGTTCCGCAAATTAGGGCGATGTATGGTGGTGATCGTTCTAGAAAAATGGCTTTGGTAGATTATGGTTTTAGATTACCATCGGCCATGGATAATAGGCCTTTGAATTTTGATGAATTTGAAACGCTGACGAATCAAATTATTTATGTAAGTGCTACGCCAGGCGATTATGAATTAAAGCAAACCGAAGGCGTGGTTGTGGAACAAGTGATTCGTCCGACGGGCCTTTTAGACCCTATCATAGAAATTAGACCTGCGGTTAATCAAGTGGATGATTTATTAGATGAAGTCGATAAATCAATAAAAAATGGTCACCGTATATTAGTGACAACGCTCACCAAACGCATGGCCGAAGAATTAGCCAAGTACATGGCTAAATTAAATATCAAATGCCGTTACATTCATTCGGAAATTAAAACCATGGAACGCGTAGAAATTTTACGCGATTTAAGATTGGGTGTTTTTGATGTACTGATTGGAATTAATTTATTAAGAGAAGGATTAGATTTACCAGAAGTTGCACTCGTGGCTATTTTAGATGCCGACAAAGAAGGTTTCTTGCGTTCGGATAGGGCATTGATACAAACCATAGGGCGTGCCGCTAGAAATTCGGAAGGACGCGTGATTATGTATGCCGATAAAACAACCGACTCGATGGCGCGGACCATCGATGAAACCAATAGAAGAAGATTAAAGCAAATTAAATATAATGAGGAACATGGCATTACGCCAACTACAGTTACCAAAAGTAGAGAAGCCATTATCAAACAAACTTCGGTAATGGATTTTAAAGATGGCGTGCAACAACCTTATATTGAAAAAGACATCAATAGTTTTGCGGCCGATCCTATTGTACAATACATGACCCAAGCAGAACTCCAAGCCACCATTGATAAAAGCAAAAAAGAAATGGAGAAAGCCTCTAAAGACTTAGATTTTATTATGGCAGCCAAATGGAGAGACGATATGTACGCTTTGGAGCATGTTTATAATGAAAAATTTACAAAGTAAATTGCAATTTTATAGCGCAAAATTCGATGAAAGCGTATATTTGAGCAGAATTTAAGAACATGTTAAGATTCATCCTTACCCTTATATTAATTGTTTATGGCTTTCGCTTGCTAGCCAGATTATTCTTGCC
Source organism: uncultured bacterium (assembly GCA_903828245.1). Lineage (GTDB taxonomy): Bacteria > Bacteroidota > Bacteroidia > Sphingobacteriales > Sphingobacteriaceae > CAIKLP01. Next base: position 45,182 of record CAIKLP010000028.1, read on the forward strand.
TTTGATGGTTAAAACCGTCGTAAAAAAAGCGCAAGAAAATTTCAATAATCAACAACAAAGACCACAAACCCGCGAAGGGGAAATTCATGTGGATTATATGCCCCCTGCTGAAAAAAAGAAAAGTCATTTGCAAGACAAAGGAGATTTTGTTGATTACGAAGAGATCAAATAATTTTCATGTCGCATACTTTTATCATTGCCAGCAATAACGCACACAAAGTTTCCGAAATTCAATTGCTAATTGGTTCCGCATTTGAATTAAAAACTTTAGCCGATATTGGCTTTACCGAAGACATTCCAGAAACTGGCGATACATTAATCGCAAATGCTTTGATTAAGGCGCGACACATTTATGAAATTTACAAACAAAATTGTTTTGCAGACGATTCGGGTTTAGAAATTGAAGCACTCGATGGCGCACCCGGTGTGTATTCGGCAAGGTATGCAGGCGAACCGATAAATCATCAAAAAAATAACGAAAAAGTTTTAGCAGCCCTAATTGGCAAACCCAATAGAAATGCCTGTTTCAGAACAGTGATTGCTTTAATTTTTGAAGGCCAAGAATTTATTTTTGAAGGAAAAATAGATGGAAAAATTACGGAGCAGTTAAGTGGTAGTAATGGATTTGGTTATGATCCTATTTTTAAACCCAATGGATATGATCAGTGTTTTGCCGAGATGAGCTTGAGCGAAAAGTCACAAATATCTCACCGAGGAATTGCAGTGGCGAAACTTGCTGCATTTATTAACAACAGCTAAATTTTTATTTTTTCTTTTTGCGATGAATCACTTCGGCTTTGCTTGTAGGTTGTAATTGTTGTCGCCAAGAAAATCCTTTCAATTTTAATTCCTCGTCTTTCAACTCGCCATCGGGATAAAAAGTAGCATCGGGCTTATTGATAAAAGCCACGTTTTGCACCTTTTGATTGGCGATGCGCACAAACATACGACTGCAATCGGCTTTGTTCACTCCTTGCATAGTTCCGTCTTCTTCCCTAGCAAAATAGACACTTTGGCCATTGCCTTCGCTCAAGATGGTGGCTAATTCGCCGTTATTAAAATTGCCAAACATATTTTTTCCGCGCACTTGATTATACTTTGCCGAATCAAGCGAATCTACCATCACTAAAAATGCATTCCCTAAAAAATCCATTTGATGAATTTGCTCGTTTTTAATTTTAGCTTTAATAAAATCGGCTGTCAACTGTGCTCCTTCCGCCCAAACCGTTGGCTGGTGAAAACAACTCATCACCGAATCTTGAAAACTAAATACAATAGAATCGCAACGCGCTTGCATATCGGATTTATAAACGAGCACATCGTGATAAGCCAAAACAGTACGATAGGTTTTTGATTTATCCATAAAACTACGCAGCGTATCGGCCGAAACAAATAAAGAATCGCCGTCTAAAATCAAAACTACATAGGCTTGATTAGTAACCACAGCAGTTTCCTTAAATCGATTGTAGACTGCCTTATTCCCCTTTAAAATTAAGTGTTGTGCGGTATCGGTAAAAACTATATGTTGACTTGCTTTGCCAATTCCTTTTTTACGATCGTAACTTAATATATCGCCTGCTAATTTTTGTGCGCCTGCTACATAAAAAGATTTTTTAGTGAATTGCGCTAAATCGCTAATGGTATTATAAGTGCCTAATTCGGTATAAATATAATCTTCGGTAGATTTAATTTCGGTTGGACCTAAAAAGGTACAGACTTTAGTAGCGGTATTGTATTTTAAAGTATCGGAAGTGATGGTGTATTTTGGATTGGTTAATACCACTTGATTTTTAAAAAAAGCATCTGCATTTTTTACATAATAATAACCCAACTTACTTTGCAAAACATTTTCGCCACTGGTAATTTTAGCGCCTTGCACATAAGTAGCGATTCTATTTTTAGTATCGTAGTTTAACACATCGGTGGTTAAAACCATGTCGTTGTGCAGTACACGCACATTTGATGATAGCTTAGCTAATTTAAGATCGCCATCGTAATGAATAAAATCGCCGTATAAATTTAAAGAATCTCCTTGTTGAATATGCACATGGCCAAATGCATCAACCGAATTGGTTTCGGAATTTTTGAGTGCCGAATCGCAGTATAATAACACATTGTCTTGCTTGAATGCACAATGGCCTTTGAGCTTTTGAATGGTTTGGTTACCCGTTTTTACAAATTCTAATACATCTGCATTGATGACCTCTACACGCGTTGGTGTTTGGGCCTGCGCAAGCATAGCTAAGAAAACAAATAGTATGGTCAATAACTTTTTCAATGCAGTAAAAATAAGGATAATCGAGCATATAATCGGAAGAAAGCCTATTTTTTGCTTATTTTTACAAGACCATGCTTGCCCTATTTCAAGAACATATTGCCCAGCAAAAACTCTTCCAGAAAGAAGAACGAATTTTACTCGCCTTTAGTGCAGGTATAGATTCTGTTGTGTTAGCCGAATTATTACTGGCATCGAAATTCCAAATTGCTATTGCGCATGTTAATTTTCAGTTGCGCGGTAAGGAATCGGACGAGAACGAAAATTTTGCAAAAGCATTTGCCGAAAAACATCGCCTTGCATTTTATTCGATTCGTTTCGATACAGAAGCTTTTGCCGCGCAAGAAAAAATATCGATTCAAATGGCGGCCAGAAAATTGCGTTATGATTGGTTTGAAACCATTCGTTTGAACGAAAATTACGATAGCATTGCAACGGCACATCATTTGTCGGATAGCATCGAAACTTTTTTTATTAATGTAAGCAGAGGCACCGGAATTGCTGGCTTGCACGGCATCTCGCTGCACATCAATAACATTAAACGCCCGCTGCTGCCTTTTACAAAAAAAGAAATTACCGCTTACGCAGAAAAAAATAATTTTGCTTGGCAAGAAGATAGCTCGAATCAAAAAGATGTGTATTTACGCAATCACATCCGACATCACATTATACCCGAATTCGAAAAAATAAATCCAAGCTTTGCCCATCAAATGGACGAAATGCTTTTGGAAATTTCGGAAGTAGAAAAAATAAAAAACTTTTGGCTAAGCGATTTACAGCAAATTGGCCTTGAAAAAAAAGATGGACATATTTGCATTGCTATTGATTGGTTGAAAAGTTTATCGCAAGGAAAATATTTTTTATCCCAAACTTTAAAATCATTTGGATTCTCTATTAGCAGTAGCAACGATTGCTGGAAAGCGCTAGACAAACAATCGGGCATACAGTTTTTTTCGGCCAGCCACCGTTTGGTAAAAGACCGCACGCATTTATTAATTGAAACTTTGAGCGAAGAGCAAATAGCCAAGCAAGCAGATACGGCCCTTTTTTTATGGCAGCCAAGCCAAATGGTGTTGGATCTGGGGCCTTTTGTGATAGAGGGCTTAGAAAGCACCTCGGTGCCCGCTTTGGATCAACTGAGCTCAAATCAAGCCTGCTTAAATGCAGATTTGCTGGTGTTTCCTTTGCAAATTCGCAAATGGCAAGCGGCCGATAGTTTTCAGCCTTTGGGCATGCAAGGGAATAAAAAATTAAGTGATTTTTTTATTGACGAAAAGTTTTCGTTAATTGAAAAAGACAATACCTTTGTAATGGTTTCTGGCACCGATATTGTTTGGGTTATTGGACATCGAATTAGTGAAAAATATAAAGTAAACCAAAACTGTAAATCTACCTACCTATTTAATATAAAATGAAAAACGTACTCTTTGACGAAAGACAAACATTAGGCTCTGTTCGATTCTGGACAAGCTGGAGATTCGCTGTGGTCTTGTTCTGTGTAGCAGCCTACTTTGTTTCGGAAGAGCGTAACCGCAGCGAAGAAGGTGATTTATTTTTAGTAGTAGGTACGGGGGTGATGTTGATTTCTATTTTATTTATTTTTTTAACGCATTACAGAACCATTATACAAAATGGCAGCCTCATACTCACCGGCCTTTGGAGCACGAAGAAAGTAAAAATAGATTTTCAAAGTATTGATACTTGTGAAATTGTAAAGTACAGTCCATTCTTTATCAATAACCCGGTGTATAACTTGCATAAAAAAGGAACCATTCGTTTTTATGCACATGGAAAATATGCAGTTAAATTAATAGACAAAGATGGCTTGGTTTATATTATTGGTTCGCAAGATCCCATTGAGCTCGACCGGGTAATTAAAGAAATGCTAAAAGCGAATAAATAAAAAAAGCTTACCAATTTGGTAAGCTTTTTTTGTGGGAGATACTGGGTTCGAACCAGTGACCCCCTGCTTGTAAGAAGTACCCCTCTATATTATTTTTACTTGTCTTTATTTTTATTTTACTGTAAATCAAGCATATAGATTATTTGTATTTACTGTTATATATTGTATTTTATTGTTTATTACTATATTTGTTTACACCATGTTTCCACCCAAATAGTAAGTAATGAAAAATTCAGCATCAATTAAAGTAACATTATATATACATAAAACACTTAAAAACGGTCAACATCCAATTATAATTCAAATAATTAAGGATAGAAAGATTAAAAAAATATCTATTGGCTATTCTGCAAAAAAAGATGAATGGGATTTCACAGAAAATAAACCGTCAAAAAAACATCCTTTACGAAAAGAACTAGAAACTGTAATTAATATGAAAATGGCAATTCTTTCAAAACAAGTATTAGCCTTAGAATTACAATCAGATGATTATTCAGCAGAAACTGTTGTTAAAAGAGTACAAAGAAAAAAAGCTTCAACTTCTATAATAGGTTTTTTTGATGAAGTTATAGTAGACCTAAGAAAAAATAATAGAATTGGAAATGCAGATATATATCAAACGTGTAAAAATGTAATAAACACTTTTATTAATGGTAAAGATTTAGCATTTATTGATGTTGATTATGTATTCTTAAATAAATTAGAAAATTCATGGAAACAAAAGGGATGGAAAGAAAGTAGTATTTCAACATATATGAGAACCTTAAGAGCATTGTTTAATAAAGCGATTAAAGAAGAAGTTATTGAGCCTAGTGTATATCCTTTTAAAACTTACAAAATAAGCAGTCTAAATACCATTACACAAAAAAGAGCACTAAACAGGGCTCAAATATCAGCTATTGAACAATTAAAACTATCTAAAGAATCATATTTGTTATTTGCTAAAAACATATTCTTGTTTAGTTATTATACTATGGGGACAAACTTTGTTGATATAGCTGAACTTACGAAAAAAAATATTGTTAATGATCAATTACAATATACTAGAGCTAAGACTCATAAATCATATAATACACCTATACATCCTAAAGCAAAAATAATTTTGAACTATTATATTTCAATTCAAACTGATAAGTATATTTTCCCTATTTATACTGAAAAAATTCATAAAACAGCTCAACAAAAAGCAAATCGTTTACACAAAGTTTTACAAAACGTAAATAAGAATCTAAAAGAAATAGCAGTAAAATGCAATATATCAGAAAATTTAACGACTTATGTTGCAAGACATAGTTCAGCTACTATTTTAAAAAGAGAGGGAATTTCAACATCAAAAATAAAAGACTTGTTAGGGCACGAAACTGAAGAAATTACTCAAGTGTATTTAGATAGCTTTGAAAATTTTGAACTAACAACAGCAGTAAATTTATTATAAAAGTTATATGGAATCATCTTTAAAATTATATATTTCAATATATCGCTTAGAGTATAATAAGTTAAAAAAAGACTATGATAAAGCAATTGATATAACTTTGAAAAAAAAAGAAACTCATAATAAACTAACAAAATCAATTAATGATAAATATATCAAACTCCAAAAACAACCAGATTGTTTAAATTATGACGAAATAAAAAATAGATTAAGCGAAAACAAGAATGAAAGCTTTGATAGTGTTATAATGAAACTTACAAATAGTGACAGTAAAAAAATAAGAAACGAACAAATTAAAAGAATTTCAATTTTACAAGCTTATAAAAGATTTACTTTTTATTTAAACGATTTAAGTTTAAAATATCATAACATTTTACCTGGACATCAAAATAAATTTAATAAAATACAAAACGAATTTACCACATCTAGACAAGTTCTATGTGCTTATTATATTCTTATTTCTTTAGATATTGAACTAGAATTTATAAATAAGAGTGATATAGCAAAATTAATACATTTAATTTCAGGTAATAATATTCCATTAGATGAAAATGGAAAAGAAAAGATTGATAATTCTTTAGTTTACAAAAAAGTAAAGAATTTATTTATTAAAACAGATACTAAATCAGTACAAGACTTAAATTTTATATTAAAATACTTTGAAAATATTGAAACACCTGATTCAATAGGAATAAAAAAAATTATAAAAATGATCCGTTGTGATATAAACGGATATAAAAAAGTCTAGATAAATGTAAATTCGGACGGTCCGTAACCCTACCCGACAATAAATATCGATAATATATTTGCAATGTAAATTTAAAACAATTGTAAATGAGTCAAGTTATCGTAACATCAAAAGAAGAATTATCAACTTTAATAAAAGTAGCTATACTTCAAGCTCTTGAAGAGAAATCTGAAAATGTAATAGAAAAAGATGAAATTCTTTCAATACAAGAGGCATCAGTCTTTTTAAATTTAGCCAAACAAACACTTTATAGTTTTACTTCAAAAAATATTATCCCTTTTTTAAAGAAAGGTAAAAAACTATACTTTAGAAAATCTGAACTGATTATTTGGCTTTCAGAAGGTGAAAGAAAGTCTAATAGTGAAATCTTAAAAAGTATAATTTAATTATGGAGAAGTTAAATAATCCTGAAATAAATTTAATTGAAGAAAATAATAATAAATCACTTTTAAAAATACGAACAGGTAACCAATGTATTATTGATGCAAAAAACAAATCTGAACCTAACATGCTATTTTCTGAATTTTGGCACGAAGGAGAGCTTTGCATTTGCTTTGCAGACACTAATCTTGGAAAGTCTATTCTTGCAGTTCAAATAGCGAATTCAATTAGTAAAGGTTTACCTGTGAATGGCTTTAAAATGAATGCTTATAAACAGAAAGTACTTTATTTTGATTTTGAAATGGGAGATAAACAATTTCAAAGGCGATACTCAGAAGAATATATAAATGATTATTTATTTGATGATAATTTTCTAAGAGTTGAGATTAATCCAGATTTTACTGATTTTGAAAAATTTGAAATTGCTTTATTTGATGCAATAGAAAAAGCAATTATAAGTCAAACTGCTAAGTTATTAATTATTGATAATCTTACTTATTTGTGTGCACAAACAACTGAAAAAGCTAAGGATGCACTTCCATTAATGAAAAAATTAAAAGACTTAAAAATCAAACATGATTTATCTTTATTAGTACTTGCTCATACACCAAAACGTAATTTATTTGATCCAATTACGAATAAAGACCTTGCAGGTAGTAAACATTTAGCAAATTTTGCAGATAGTATTTTTGCTATCGGCGAGAGTTTTAAAGAAAAAAGCATACGCTATTTAAAACAGGTAAAAGCAAGAGCAACTGAAATTATATTTGATTCTGAAAACATTGTAGTATGTGAATTACAAAAGCCAGATAATTTTTTAAAGTTTACTTATATAAACTATGGTTATGAAAAAGATCATTTAAAGCCACTTAGTGAAAATCAATCTTCTGAAATCGATAATGCTATTATTGAACTAAAAAGTAGCACCCCTAACTTAACTAATGGTGAAATAGCACAAAGATTAGGTACATATAAAATGAAAGTGGGAAGAGTTCTAAAAAAGCACTCTGAAACAAATAGTAACAACCATAACAAGGTGTAACATATGTTACACATGTTACACCTTGTTACCCATTGTACCTTATAAATAACTAAAAAGTGACTGAAAAAACAACTAAAACAATACTAAATTTTACTAAAAAATCGAATTAATACAAACCAAAAACTAACTAATATATAATGAGAAATTCAATATGTGTAATCTGTTTAAACGAATTTAAACCCAGAGAAGGGAAATTATACTGCTCTAATGCTTGTAAGCAAAAAGGTTACTTAGATAAGAAACGCCCAAAAATCGAAGTAATAAAAA
>CAIKLP010000029.1 GCA_903828245.1 uncultured bacterium
GCATTCATTAATTTTTCTACTTGCTCTTCGGGGAGCATCAAAGACATTCGAGATAACCAGTAAGGAACAGCCATAATTATTTAATTTGACATCAAATAAAAGCTAAATAAATGGAAATTAAAAATGAATTTACTCGGCAGTAAACTGAAAAGGAAATAAATGGATATTGGTATAATAAAATTTTATTATATCCTCATATTTAAAGCCTTTATTGGCCATATTGATGGCGCCTTCTTGACACATGCCAACGCCATGACCAAAACCTCTACCATTTAAAATTAATTGATCTCCTTTTTCGGTAATGGTAAAATAAGTAGATCTTAATTTCCAATCTGTACGAATTTCTTTGAGCGATAAAGGGAAGCAAGGAAGTTGTGTGCGGCGCATGAAATCTGCATAAACGCAAGGTTCGGGTATTTTTAAACCGGCTTTCTTAGATAAGTATTGCATCCATTCCGAACGAGGAATTTCTTTTACCCAAACGGCTTGCTTGCCAGCTGAACAAAAAGTATCGTTCACGGCTCTCAAATAACTTTTACTTTTAGACCATAAATCTTCCGAATTAATGGTTTGCCCGCCACAATTGGCATGAAAAACTGCATCAATTATTTCGTTTTGATCATCAAAAATAGTAATGTAACCGGTACTATCTACTGCTTGATTAATCAATAAATTGAAACGACATTTACCATGGTAAACCTGACAATGCACTTTGTCGCATATTTGAAAATCTTCGGCTTTATGTTTATCAATATTCTTTAATACATAGGTTCTAGAAATTACCGCTTGTACTTTTAATAATTCTAAATTTTTAACATTGCCAATTTCCGATTCAATAACACCCGCAACATATTGATTGATTCCAACAGCATTAATTAATTTTAAGGTGCCGTTGCTACTCTTAATAAATAGATTATTCGGGTAAATACTTGTTTTAGCATTGGATCTCAAGAGTGCAATTTTAAAGCTTGACAGCGAATCGGAACTAATAAGTTGAACCATTTCGGCGAGTGCTATAAACTGTCCATTTTTTTCGACCGATACTTTTGAACCAAGCGCACTTAATTCGATTTTATCGTTAAAATCAATTTTTATAATTTTCTCGTCGTCGAGTGAAATATAATAATCGCCGCTTAAAATGGATAAATTTAATTGTACTGGATTTAATTCAGCTAAAATAGAAACCTGAATATTTTTTGCATACAAAAATTGAATACAAAAGATAAACAGCAAGGATAAAATATACTTTTTAAACATTTATTTTGAATTAACAAATTGGTAAATTGCTGAAGCTGCTCGTAACGACGCGCCTTCGGGGCCGACTATTTGCTGCAATGTTTGGTATTTTGCTAATTGTTCGGAACGCCCTAATTCATTCACTGAAATAACTTTTAAAGCTTGTGCGATATTGACAACCGTACAATCTTGTTGGATTAATTCGGTCACAATTTGTTGGTCTGCGATTAAGTTTACTAAAGAAATATATTTTATTTTAACTAATAGTCGCGCAATAAATACCGACAAAGCATTGGCTTTATAACAAACCACTTGCGGCACATTTAATAAGGCGGTTTCTAACGTTGCGGTTCCAGAGGTAACCATGGCCAATTCGGCATTGGCTAAAATATCGTAGGTGCAGTTAAATAATAATTTTGCACCGGCTAAATTAAATTGCTCGTAAAAACTTGCTGGCAAACCAGGTGCAGCAGCCACAATAAACTGATGATTGGGAAAGTGATTTTGTACCGCTAACATAGTTGGCAAAATATTCAGCAATTCCATTTTACGACTGCCCGGAAGTATCGCTATGATTGGCTTTTGCGGCAAGTTATTGCCTGCAATAAAGTCTTGTTGAAATGTGTAATTGGCAATGGCATCTTTTAATGGATTGCCTACATAAACAACATCCATTGCAAATTTTTTATAAAAAGCAACTTCGAAAGGAAGTATACATAACATCTGATCTACTACTTTTTTGATTTTATGCACTCGCCCTTGATTCCATGCCCAAATTTTTGGGGATATAAAATAAGAAACTTTAATGCCTATACTTTTGGCATAGGCCGCCATTCTTAAATTAAATCCCGGATAATCAATTAAAACCAATACATCTGGTTGTGCTTTTAAAATAGCGGCTTTACAGGCTGTTAAATTTTGATTGATGGTTTGCAAATTTGCTAACACTTCGACAAAACCCATGAAAGCCATTTCGGAATAGTGCTTGAGCATTGTTCCTCCTTGTGCTTGCATCAGATCTCCGCCATAAAAATGAAATTCGGCATGCGCATCTAGTGTTTTAATACGCTGCATTAAATTTGCACCATGTAAATCGCCCGATGCCTCGCCTGCTATTATAAAATATTTCATGATTTATCTCAAAAAGAAATAAGCAAAAACAATGGCATAGAAAAAAGTACTGAATAAAACACCTTTTGCCAATGCATCAAATTGTTTTTTAATGGCAATTTGAAAAATAACCATGTTTACACCTACGCATAATATTTGGAAAAAATTTGGTCGCAAATGAAAGGCAATTTTGGATTGCAAAAAGTCACCAAAAAGGTAAGCCAGCAATGGCAAGGCAATGCCATATAAAACGCCGAGGTAAAATTTATCTTTCATGGTTAAACGCTAAATTTCCAATTTGCTAATTCTTTGATTGCATCGTATGCCGTAAGGTCGAACTGCACTGGCACAACCGATACATAGTTATTTTTTAATGCCCATTCGTCGGTGTCTTGTCCTTCATCATTCAATTCAAAAACGCCCGTTAACCAATAATATTTTCTTTTATGTGGATCTAATCTTTCGTCAAATTCTTCTTGCCATTTGGCTACCGCTTGTCTACAAATTTTAACTCCTTTTAATTCATTAAAATTTTGTACCAATGGAAAATTTACATTCAATAAAGTGGATTTAGGCAAACCATTTTCTAGCACATTTTTAGCTATCGATAAAATATATTTATGCGTAGGTTGAAAATTAGCGCTGGCCGAAAAATCGGATAAGGAAAATCCAATAGAAGGAATGCCTTCGATGGCGCCTTCCATCGCTGCCGACATGGTACCAGAATATAAAATATTAATCGATGAATTAGATCCGTGGTTGATACCCGAAACCAATAAATCGGGCTTGCGATGTAAAATTTTATTTACCGCTAATTTGACACAATCTACCGGTGTACCACTACACTGGTAACTTTGGATGCCTTCGTATAAATCTACTTTTTCTAAACGCAAAGGTTTGGCAATGGTAATGGCATGACCCATGGCAGATTGCGGACTATCTGGTGCAACTATAATCACATCGCCGAGCTCTTTCATTAAATAAGCTAAGTTTTGTATTCCTGCAGCGGTGATGCCATCGTCGTTGGTCACTAAAATTATCGGTCTTTTACTATTCATAAGTACAAAAATACATATCTTAATTTAATTAATTCTTGTGATCGCAATTCTTTCTACCACTTCGGGATCGAGCAAGGTACTGGTATCACCCAAATTACTTAATTCGCCTTCTGCAATTTTTCTTAAAATTCTACGCATAATTTTGCCCGATCGGGTTTTTGGCAAGCCTTTTACAAATTGAATTTTATCGGGTTTTGCAATGGCGCCGATAATTCTAGCTACCGTTTGTGCAATATCTTTTCGCATCAGTTCATCGTCGATAAAATCGTGTTCGCAAATAACATAAGCATAAATACCTTGGCCTTTGATGTCGTGCGAATAACCAACCACTGCCGATTCGATCACTCCCGTATGCGCATTGATCGCGTTTTCTACTTCGGCTGTTCCTATGCGATGACCAGAAACATTAATTACATCGTCTACACGACCCGTGATACGATAGTTTCCGGCTTCGTCTCGTAAACAACCATCGCCTGTAAAATATAAATTTGGATAAGTTGCAAAATAATTTTGCTTACAACGTTCGTGATCACCATAAGTTGTTCGCAACATACCAGGCCATGGAAATTTGATACAGAGATTTCCACTGACATTATTTCCAATCAATTCTTTTCCATTTTCATCTACAATAATTGGCTGCACACCAGGCAATGGAAAGGTTGCATGTGCAGGCTTTAAAGGTGTTACGCCTGCAATTGGAGAAATTAAAATACCGCCCGTTTCTGTTTGCCACCAAGTATCTACAATTGGACAATTCCCTTTGCCAATTTGCTGATCGTACCAATGCCATGCTTCTTCGTTGATCGGTTCGCCAACCGAACCTAAAACTCTTAAAGAACTTAAATTTTTTCCATCAATAAATTCAGGACCAAATTGCATCAAAGAACGAATGGCCGTTGGTGCGGTATATAAAATATTAACCTGATGTTTTGCAACAATTTCCCAAAAGCGACCGGCATCTGGATAAGTAGGAATACCTTCGAATAATAAAGTAGTGGCTCCTTGCGAAAGCGGACCATAAACAATATAAGAATGCCCTGTAATCCAACCTATATCGGCCGTACAAAAGAATACTTCTTTAGGTTGATATTGAAAAACACTGGCAAAAGTATAACCGGCATACACCATATAACCGGCACAAGTATGCACCACGCCTTTGGGTTTTCCGGTAGAGCCCGAAGTATATAAAATAAATAATTCGTCTTCGGCCTCCATGCTTTGCGCAGGAAAATCTTTTAACTGCAAATCGTTCACCAATTTCATTTCTTCTTCCCACCACACATCTCTGCCTTTAATCATCGATACTGGCGTATGCGTACGATTTAAAACAATTACTTTTTGCACGGTATGGCATTGCGTTAATGCATCATCGATTACCGCTTTCAAGGGAATTTCTTTATTCCCTCTAAATCCACCATCGGCAGTAATCACAAATGCACATTGTGCATCGATGATTCGATCGGCAATAGACTGCGCCGAAAAACCACCGAAAACAACCGAATGAATGGCGCCAATTCGGGCACAAGCTAAAACCGCAATGGCCAATTCGGGTACCATGGGCATATAAATACAAATCCGATCGCCTTTTTTTACCCCATTCCTTTGCAAAACATGCGCAAAAGCACACACCTGCTCGTATAATTCTTGATAATTTAAAACGCGAGGAGGTTCATTTGGATTATTGGGCTCCCAAATAATTGCAGGCTGATTGGCCTTTGCGGGCAAATGCCTATCGAGGCAATTTTCGGTTATATTGAGTTGCGCACCTTCAAACCATTTTATTTGTGGTTCCTGAAAATTCCAATCGAGCACTTTGTCCCATTTTCTTTTCCAAAGAAAATTTTCGGCTACCGATGCCCAAAAAGCTTCAGGCGCTGCAATTGAATGGGCATAGATAGATTGGTATTGATCGAAAGTGTCTATTTTAAATTCCATAGGAGCAAATTACCAAAAGATTGCTTTAAAATCGATTAATAGCCCATTTCGGATGTATTTTTATGCAATTGGAAAGCTAGGTCCTAAAAAATAAAAAGTGCGAAATAAGCTATTTAAGAGCCCTTTCTTATTAAATAGGGTTTCGAAAGCCATTTTTCGGAATTTATTATTGAAAAACTATTTGCGGTTAACAGATTTTTTAAGATATTTGCAAACTCTTTAAGAACGAATACAATAAAAATATATAGTCATGTCAAAAGTTTGTGATTTAACAGGAAAAAGTGCGATAAAAGGATATAACGTATCTAATTCAAATCGTAAGACCAAAAGAAAGTTCTTACCTAATTTGTTTTTGAAAAGGTTTTATATCCCTGAAGAAGACCAATGGATTACTTTAAAAGTATCTACTTCGGCATTAAAAACAATCGATAAAAAAGGGATTGCAGCTTGTATCAATCAATTTGTAAAAACAGGTAAGATCTAATTAAAAATATTTAGCAACAGAAGGCAATGGCAAAGAAAGGCAACAGAGTACAGGTAATATTAGAATGCACAGAGCACAAAGAAAGTGGTTTACCTGGCATGTCGAGATACATCACGACTAAAAACAAAAAAAATACAACAGAGCGTTTAGAATTGAAAAAATTCAATCCTGTATTGAAACGCAAAACAAGTCACAAAGAAATTAAGTAATTAATATAAAATATTAAGTCATGGCTAAGAAGGTAGTTGCAACATTAAAAACTGGAAACGGTAAAGAATATTCAAAAGTGATCGTAACTGTAAAGTCTCCTAAAACTGGCGCTTACAGCTTTAGAGAGCAAGTGGTACATAACGACCACGTGAAGGATATCATTAACGCATCTAAATAAGTTATTTAACCGCATTAACAGAAGCTTCTTTCTTTTGAAAGGAGCTTTTTTTATATCACATCATGGGAATATTTGATTTTTTTTCATCGAAAAAACAAGAGACGCTTAATGAAAGTCTAGCCAAAACCAAAGAATCTATTTTTGGCAAAATTACCCGTGCTGTTATTGGCAAAACAACTGTTGATGCAGAAGTACTTGATAACTTAGAAGAAATTCTCATTAGCGCAGACGTAGGGGTTGAAACAACACTCAAAATTATTGCGCGCGTTGAAAAAAGAGTAGCAGCAGAAAAATACATTAATACCAGCGAACTCAATAAAGTATTACACGAAGAAATTGCGGAATTGCTTGCCGAAAATAATAGCGGCGACTTTAATTATTTCGAAATTAAAGAGGATGTAAAACCCTATGTCATTATGGTTGTTGGCGTAAATGGTGTTGGTAAAACAACCACCATTGGTAAACTGGCCAATCAATTTAATTTAGCAGGCAAAAAAGTAGTACTTGGCGCCGCAGATACTTTTAGGGCTGCCGCTGTGGAGCAATTACATATTTGGGGAGAACGCGTAAACGTGCGGGTGGTTTCACAAAAAATGGGTGCAGATCCTGCGGCTGTTGCATTTGATACTTTAAAATCTGCAGTGGCTAATGGCGAAGATGTAGTAATTATTGATACTGCGGGCCGATTGCACAATAAAATAAATTTAATGAACGAGCTGAGTAAAATTAAAAATGTGATGCAGAAGGTTGTACCTCATGCACCACACGAAATTTTATTAGTACTCGATGCCTCTACTGGACAAAATGCAATAGAACAATGCAAGCAGTTTACGGCAGCTACAGAAGTAAATGCACTTGCACTTACTAAATTAGATGGTACCGCTAAAGGTGGCGTTGTCATTGGCATCAGCGATCAATTTAAAATTCCTGTAAAATATATTGGTGTAGGCGAAGGCATCAACGATATTCAATTATTTAACAAAAGCACATTTGTAGCATCGTTTTTCAAATAGACCAATACCCATGAAAACTAAAGGCAATAAAGATAAAATCAACATCATTACATTAGGTTGTTCCAAAAACATGGTCGATTCGGAAGTGTTGATGGGCCAGCTGATGGGCAATAACATTGCGGTAAGCCACGAATCGGAAGTGCTAGATTTTAATACCGTAATTATTAATACTTGCGGATTTATAGATAACGCAAAACAAGAATCGATCGATACGATTTTAAAATACACCGAACTGAAAGAGCAAGGTAAAATTGATAAAGTATATGTTACCGGTTGTCTTTCGCAACGTTATAAACCAGAATTAGAAAAAGAAATTCCAAATGTGGATGCCTATTTTGGCACCAATGATTTGGTGAGATTACTAAAAACAGTTGGCGCAGATTATAAGCACGAATTAATTGGCGAAAGATTATTAACTACGCCTGCACATTTTGCATATTTTAAAATTGCAGAAGGATGCAACCGCCCTTGTTCTTTTTGCGCCATTCCATTGATGCGTGGCGTACATGTTTCTAGGCCCATCGAAGAATTGGTTAAAGAGGCTAAGAACCTTGTAAACAAAGGCACTAAAGAGCTCATCTTAATTGCACAAGATTTAACTTATTACGGATTGGATATTTACAACGACCGTAAATTAGCAGATTTATTAAAACATTTATCTGATGTAGAAGGATTAGAATGGATCCGCTTACAATACGCCTACCCTTCTCAATTCCCCATGGATGTGTTAGATGTGATGAACGAACGTAGTAATATTTGTAAATACCTAGACATGCCATTGCAACACATTAGCGATAACATGTTAAAATCCATGCGTCGAGGTATTACCAAAAGAAGAACCATGGAATTGGTAGAACAAATAAGAGCAAAAGTGCCAAACATTGCCTTACGTACTACCATGATAGCAGGCTATCCTGGCGAAACCGAACAAGATGTAGCAGAGTTAATCGAATTTGTAGAACAAAGTAAATTTGATCGTTTAGGCGTATTCACTTATTCACATGAAGAAAATACCCATGCCCATACTTTGAACGATACGCTTACGGCAGAAGAAAAACAAAGCCGTGCCGACAGGGTAATGGAAGTGCAACAAGATATTTCATTACAACTCAACCAGGCTAAAGTAGGCCAGACTTTTAAAGTAATGATTGATCGCAAAGAAAAAGATTATTTTATTGGTAGAACCGAATTTGATTCGCCAGAAGTAGACAACGAAGTTTTACTTTCGGCAAAAGATCAATACCTTAGTGTTGGTAGTTTTGTGCAGGCGAAGATTAGCAAAGCCACCGAATTCGACCTTTACGGCGATGTTGTAAGCTAAATAAATAAGCCATGGAAAATACGATTCAAATACCTTATGCTTCCACTGGCAGCTTCGGTGCTATTTTTCTTGATTACCTCCACGAAGAGCAAAAACTAAAACCATTTTACACCTACGCGCCAAGCATTTCTTGTTTCGAAAAAATTATTGCTGATCGAAAAAAGCAATCAATCAATCGTGCAGTTTTAGTACAAGTTTTAAAAGAACAATATCAAGCTATTGATGCTTCCGAATTAACCTTACAAAATATTGCTGCGCTGGCAAAAGAAAATACTTTTACGATTACTACTGGCCATCAATTAAGTTTATTTACCGGCGAGCTTTATTTTATTTACAAAATTATTACTTGCATTAATTTAGCCGGAAAAGCAGCGGCGGCGAATCCTGGAAATAAAATAGTACCTGTTTTTTGGATGGCCAGCGAGGACCACGATTTTGAAGAAATTAACCATGCAAATATCGCAGGTACCAAATTTGAATGGAAAGCGGAAAGCGGCGGCGCCCTTGGCGAATTAGCCACTAGCGGCATTGATCAAATCATCGATTCAATCGATCATTATTTAGGCAATCAAGCAGGTAAAGAAAAAATTATTCGGCTTTTTAAATTAGCCTATACTGAGCAAAAATCTTTAGCAGCAGCCACGCGCATTTTGGTGAACGAACTTTTTAAACAATATGGTTTGGTTATAATTGATGCAAATCACCCCCTATTAAAAAAAGAATTTGCAGAAATAATTGGCAGCGATATTTTTGAACAAAACAGTTTTCATAGGGTTACTGAAACAAATAACCTATTGGAAGGACACTATCCTATACAAGTAAATCCAAGGGAAATTAATTTCTTTTATCTTTCTGAAAATACGAGAAGCAGAATCATTAAAACCGAAACAGGCTTTGAAACAGCAGATCAAAAAAATCAATTCAGTTCCGACGAACTGCGTGCTGAGATTAATTTACATCCTGAAAATTTCAGTCCTAATGTTTTGATGCGTCCATTGTACCAAGAATCTATTTTACCCAATTTAGCATATGTAGGTGGACCAGGCGAAATGGCTTATTGGTTACAATTGAAAAGCACTTTCGCACATTATCAAATTCCATTTCCTATGTTGGCTTGGCGAAATTCTTTTGCTTTGACTAATCAAAAACAATTAAAAGCCATACAGACCCTTTTACCTAGTACAGAAAGTATTTTTAAGCCCCTTAAAGAGCTTATCGATGCATATGTAACAACTCACAGCCAAAACATCTTATCGCTCGACACAGAGCAGCAAAAGATAAAGGAGCAGATACTAGCCATTCAATCAAAACTGCAAAACATCGACCAAACATTACTGGCTAGTTCGGCAGCGGCAATAACTAAAATTGCTAATTTATTGAAGGGCTTAGAGAAAAAAATGCAAAAGGCCGAAAAGAAAAACCATACGGTAGCCATTCAACAAATTGAAAAAATAAAAGAAGCATTTTACCCAAATGGAATTTTACAAGAACGCCAGGAAAATTTTAGCTATTGGTATATGCACCACGATTCATTTATTCAATTGATAAAAAATAATAGCGAGCCAATAAATAAGCACTTTACTATTTTATCGGTAGATTAAAATCAGAAAAAAATTTATATAAAAAAAGCCCTTCGAAAAATCGAAGGGCTTTTTTTATTGATGTGAGTTTAATTACTTCACAATCATTTTTTGAGTCATTACGAAACCACCTGCATTTACATTGTAGAAGTAAACACCAGCGTTTAAGTTAGATGCATCAATTTTAATTGTATGCGCACCAGCAGTATAAGTAGCATTAACTGCTTCTTTTACTTGTTGACCTAATAAGTTAGTAATAGTAACTACCACATTAGCTGAAGCATTCAAATTCATATCGAATGAAGTTGAACCAGAGAATGGGTTTGGATAGTTATTAGAAACGTTAAATAAAGTATTTTTAACGTTGTTTACACCTGTAAACTTAGGGTAAACGATACCATCTAAGTAAGCGAAACCAACAGTAACGTTTTCGTCACCTGTAGGTACTGCAATAACAGTAGCTAAAGTATAACCAGCAGAAGTAACTAATGCTTCGTTAGCACGAGCAGGTAAGAAAGCAACCGACTCTACAGAAGAACCTTCCGTAGCGTTGATTTTAGTTCCCATTGTTCCTGAAGATACATAGTAACCTTTCACATATAAATCTGGGAAATCGTTAGCACCTGCAGTAGTTTGATTTTCTGGTTTAGTATCTGTCCAAGAAAATAAAATTGCTTCGCCATCTGTAGAAACTGCAACAGCACACTCATTATCATGAGTTAATGTACCGAAAGAAGCACCACGAAAAGAAGAAACAGTATCTACATAATTTGCAATCCAGTTACCTTGTCCATTGATTGTTACATCATACATAGATAATGGCGCGCCAGTAGCTAATGAATAAGGTGTTGAAGAAGCACCACAAGTAACTCCGAAGAAATGTGGGTTACCGTTTTTATCAACTGCTAAACCTGTATCAAAACCCATTGATGGTTTTAAACCACCTAAGTTTGGATCTGCCATAACATTTGTCATAGCTGCTAAGTTAGCTTCAACTGGACCAGTCCAAGTTGTACCGCCATCTGTAGTTTTCCAGAAAATTGGATTGAATGCAGTATCTACTGCACCTAATTTAGACTCGCAAGAAACTGCAGCCCAACCTTTACTACCAGAATTATCAAAAGCAACTAATACATCTAAGTAATGAGTAGTTGTATCTACAGACATATCAAATAAATCAGCTGGCTTACCTAAGTTTTTACCAATTGACCAAGTCATTGAATCACCTGCAGCAGCATATACACCTTTGTAAAGGATAATGTTACCATCAGTTGTTGTATCATCTGTAGCCCAGAATTCACCATTCACTCTTTTTGTGAAAGATTGTGGAATGAAAGCGTTGTCGTTATTAAAGTAAGTTTTAACAGAACCTGTACCATCTAGTTTACAAGTACCTTGCATTAAACCACCCCAACTATTGTTTACACCATTTGCTTTTGGAGCCATAGCAATGATACGCGCATTAGCCGCGTTAGTATTTCCTGCAGTTGGGTTCATGATTGCACCTTGTGGGTAACGAGTTTGCACCGCACCTGCAGGCTCTAGATCAATAACTGCACCAACGTTTGAAGTCCAATTAGCTCCACCATCTGTAGAGATATCGAACATTGCTTTGTTTCCTGATGAACCTGCAACAGCTGGATCGCCACGGTGAACAAATAC
>CAIKLP010000030.1 GCA_903828245.1 uncultured bacterium
ATTAGCTACAAATAATTTAGGAATAGCAGAGCCTAGTAATGGAGCAGCAGTAGATCCGATCGACATCGATATGATTATTTGTCCGCTACTTGCCTTTGATCTCAAAGGCAATAGGGTAGGCTATGGTAAGGGTTTTTATGATCGTTTTTTAGCTCAATGTAAAACAGATGTAATAAAATTAGGCTTAAGTTATTTTGAACCTATTGCATCATTAGCAGATTGCAACGAAAGTGATTTGCCATTAAGTAGTTGCATTACGCCAACTCAACATTATTTTTTTGATAGATAAGCGTTTCTTGCTTTGATAAAATCGGAGATTAAATAGGCATTTAATTTTCCAACAGTATTTACAATAGGATTTAATTCAGCTGCACCTTCGGCTAAATGTAAATAGGCAACACTTAATCTGCTCGAAGCATGGTGTAACATGTTTCTAATTTCTGCCGTACTCCAACCGCAAGGAGTTGCAGCGCTTGCCGGAATATTTTCGATGCCATCTAAATCAATTTCAATGCCACATAAATCATCATTGATAAATTCAATGGCAGAGTCGAGTGCATTGAGCATGGTATATTTATTTCTTATTTTTATTTCATCGTAGGTAAAACACCTGATTTCAGAATTGTTTAATAGTTCGGCTGTAACGCTAGCAGGGCTATAGCTTTCGTGAAGACCAAACATCGCATAGTTTTTTAAATAACCTTCTTCTTTGGCGTATCTGAATCCATTTCCACTGTGTCTGCCTTCTTTATTTCTATAATCCGAATGGGGATCTATATTAATCACATTGATTGCATTGGCATTTGCTTTGGCAATTCCTTTTATTAAACCATAGGCATTGTTATGGCCACCGCCAATTACAATTAGTTCTTTGCCATTTTCATAAATAGATTGAATAAATTGATAAACAACTTCATCTATCTGAGCAGTCATTGCTCTTAATTCATCGATACTTTTATTTTCTGATTCTTGTAAGATTGTGGTAAAATCAAAATAGCCTAGTACTAAAATTTCTTCCCCATTTAAAAATTGGTTAGACTGCATAGATAATAATGCCGTAAGGCTTTGTTCCCATGCTGTTGTAGCGCCTGGTTTTCCAAGGTTTGCACGAATGCCAATATCTTCTGGAATGCCAATTAAAATATATTTAGCACTCGAATTTTTAATGGCAACGATAGGATCTACACCATCAATGGTTTGCACTTTCGCTCCAATTTTTATTTCATCGGCTCTTAGCGAATAATATTTTTCTAAATCTTGTGCTTTGTAATAATGAAAATTGTTATTCATATTTTTTACCATTAATTAAAACTTGATCAATTAAATTTGATCCAAATGCATAAGGTATAAATGCTAAAGAAGGAATTGCTTTGGTAATAATTAAATTGGCTTTTTTCCCTATAGTAATGCTTCCCAATTCGTTAGCAAGTTCCATGGCATGAGCAGCATTAAATGTGACTGCATTAAATGCTTCTTCGGGTGTCATTTTTAATTGCGTACAAGCCAAAGCCATTATAAATGGCATATTGCCGCTTGGTGAGGAGCCAGGATTATAGTCACTTGCTAAAGCAATTGCTAAATTGGCTTCAATCATTTTTCTTGCAGGTTGATAAGCTATCCCTAGAAAAAATGCTGCAGATGGTAAAATGGTTCCTATGGTATTACTGTTTTTTAATGCATCGATTTCTTCTGCGCCAACACATTCTAAGTGATCTACCGAAATGGCATTATTCGCAACCCCAACTTGTATACCACCCGAATAATTTAATTGATTGGCGTGTATTTTTGCTTTTAACCCATGTAAAGCACCTGCCTTTAAAATGCGATCTGTTTCTTCGGCATTAAAAAATCCATCTTCACAAAAAACATCTATATAGTCTGCTAAATTTTCTTTTTGAATAGCAGGTAGCATTTCATTGATGATCAAATCAATATATGCCTGATGATTATTTTTGTATTCTGCTGGAAAGGCATGTGCGCCTAAGAATGTAGCTTTTATAGGTATTTCAAAGTTTTCTTTTAATTTTTTGATGACCCTTAGCATTTTTAGTTCTCCTGCTAAGCAAAGGCCATAGCCACTTTTTATCTCTATGGCACCCGTACCCATTTTTATGAGTGAACGTAATCTAGCGCTTGCGCTTTCCAATAATTCTTCTTCCGAAGTTTCATTTAATTTTTTAGCAGAGTTTAAAATCCCTCCACCATTTTTCGCAATCGTTTCGTAAGACAGCCCTTTTATTCTGCTGACAAATTCATCTTCTCTGCTGCCAGCAAAAACAATATGGGTATGTGAATCGCACCAAGTGGGTAAAATAGATTTACCTTTTACGCTTATTACTTCTTTAAAGCTAGACATATCTACATCATCAGAAACCGTTTCCATTTTTCCAAAACCACTGATCAATCCATCATGAATACTTAACCAAGCATGGCTTAGTTGTTCTATATTTCCTAGCTCAGCGCCTTTAAATACGGATCTTCCAGCTTGTTGAATGCCGTATAATGTTTGAATATCGGTAATGATTATGCTCATGATAATTCTATCAAAATTGGACAATGATCGGAATGTTTTGCATCTGCTAATATAGCGGCTCTTTTTAATCTGCTTTTTAAAGAATCAGATATTAAATGATAATCAATTCGCCAACCTAAATTTTTAGCACGAGCCCCAGCTCTATAACTCCACCAAGAATATTGGTGTGGTTCGGAATTAAAATGTCTAAATGAATCTATAAATCCATTACTAATAAATTTTTCCATCCATTCTCTTTCGGCTGGTAAAAATCCCGAAGAATTTGCATTTGATTTTGGGTTATGAATGTCAATTGGTTTATGGCAAATATTATAATCACCCGATATGATGAGTTCGGGATATTGCCATTTTAATTCATGAATATATTTTTCAAAGAAATCTAGGAATTCGTATTTTACTTGTTGTCTATCTTCTCCACTAGAGCCAGAAGGTATATAAACACTCATAATAGAGAAGTCTTCAAAATCTGCACGAATGATTCTGCCTTCTTGATCATAAAGTTCGTGCCCACATCCGTAGCTCACATTTTTTGCTTTAATTTTGGAAAATATAGCTACACCACTATATCCTTTTTTAACGGCTGGGTACCAATAGTGATGGTAGCCCATGTCCTCCAACATTTTTATTTCTGCAGGAATTACCTCTGGGGTAGCTTTAATTTCTTGTAAGCAAATCACATCTGCTTGGCTTGCTTGTAACCATGCTAGCCAGTTTTTATTCATTGCCGAACGAATACCATTTACATTATAAGAGATAATTTTCATTTTTATAAATTAAATAAAAAGCATTTACTTTTTTTAATTTTATATTTTTTCAATACCGTTCCTTTTAAAATTCTGATATCTTGTTCTGGTCTATCTGCAGCTGCAGTTTTAACACTAGCAATTGCATCAAGCGTTTCAAATCCATTTACCAATTCGCCATAAACCGTATAATTATTATCTAGGTGAGGCGTACCTCCTACTGTTTTATAGCTATTGCGCTGTTCTGCTGTGTATTTCCAACCACTTCTTTGTTCCATCATATCTAAGTCGCTATCTTTAAAAGTTCTACCTTGAACAATATAAAATTGACAATTACTACTCGATTTTTCTGGGTTGTTATCTCTTGCGGCGGCTAGTACTCCTTTTCTATGAATTAAATTAGGATTAAATTCTGCAGGGATTAAGGCTCTATTTTTTGCTTCACCATTTCCTAGGCTTTGTTGCGCAGTGGCTTGTTTTGAATCTGGATCGCCACCTTGTATCATAAAATTTTTAATCACGCGATGAAATAAGATGCTATCATAGAAACCTGTTTTTACCAAGTCAATCATATTATCTCTATGCTTTGGCGTTTCATTGTATAATTTTAAAATGAGATCCCCTTTGGTGGTTTCAAATTTTATATAAGTACATTTTTCTTTTTTTGGATTTGCAATTACGGTTGTTACAAATAGTAAAAGTGCGATTGCTAGGCTGCTAATTTTTTTCATGTCTATCATTTTTTCTTTTGCTAATTTAACTATTCTCCTAATTCTTCGAAATAGTGAATGATCAATTGTTTTAAGAGGTATTCTTGCTCTATAAGCGTATAGGCAGGTATTGCTTTAACTATTTTCCAATGAGGCCAACCATCTTGATCTAATCCTTCCAGTTCATAAAAGCCCATTTCGCTTAGCAGCCTGCAATTGGCAATGTGCATTAACTCTTCTTTTTGTCTTTTAGAAAACTTTTTAGGTCCTTGACCTAATTCTTGTACGCCAATTAAAAACAATACAGTTTTAATATCTGGGCTTTCTGTATCAAAATCGTTTGCAATTTTTGTACAAAGGCTTAACCATTTTTGATTGATTATTTTTACATCCATGTTTAGTTCTTTTGATTGATTTTTTCAAGTGTATTAATCGCGGCACTTAAAGAGTGAATTTGATCTAATTGTAAAATTAAAACAGATTTATTTTCTTTTAATTTAATTCCATAGGGATTATGTTGAACATAACTAATGATTGCCTGAAATTTAGCAGATTCGTAAAAACCTGAACTTGGATTTGCAGGAAAGTATCCTCTAAGCACATTTTTCTTTAAGGTTATTTTTTCAAAACAAAGCGAAACAGCAATCCACTGAAGTCTAATGGCATTCAGTAGTTCGACTACTTGTTCCGGAATTGGTCCAAATCGATCCGTCATATTTTTTTCAAACAACAACAAATCTACCTCATTTGTTATCTTGTTTAATTCTGTATATAAATTTAATCGTTCTGCAATGGCATTTACATATTCATCGGGTATTAATAAAGCTAAATCTGTATCTAATTGACAAAAGCTAACATGTGGTCTGGCCACTTCCTCTGAAAACAAGTCTTTAAATTCCGCATCTTTTAATTCTTGAATGGCTTCATCTAATATTTTATGATATAATTCAAAACCAATTTCTGCAATAAATCCGCTTTGTTCAGAACCTAACAGATTTCCTGCACCCCTAATATCTAAATCTCGCATGGCAACATTGAATCCGCTTCCCAAATCCGAAAATTCTTCAATGGCACTTAATCTTTTTCTTGCTTCTGGGGTAATGACCGAAAGTGGAGGGCTTAATAAATAACAGAACGCTTTTTTATTGGAACGACCAACCCTACCGCGCATTTGATGCAAATCACTCAATCCAAAATAATGCGCATTATTAATAATCATGGTATTGGCATTAGAAATATCTAAGCCAGATTCTATAATAGTAGTTGCAATCAATACATCAAATTCGTGACTCATGAATTTTAACATCACATCTTCTAGTTGATCACCTTCCAATTGTCCGTGTCCAACACCAATACGCGCAGATGGACATAGTTTTTGAATTAAACCAGCTATATGCATTATGTCTTGAACCCTATTATGAATAAAAAATACCTGACCGCCTCGATCAATTTCATACTCAATGGCTTCTTGAATTAATTTCTCGTTGAATACGTGAAGCTCTGTATTTACTGGCTGTCTATTGGGTGGCGGGGTATTGATAATAGATAAATCGCGCGCACCCATCAAAGAAAAATGTAGTGTTCGTGGAATGGGTGTAGCGGTTAAAGTCAGCGTATCAACATTGGCCCTAAATTGTTTCAACTTTTCTTTAGTGCTTACCCCAAATTTTTGTTCTTCATCGATAATAAGCAAACCAAGATCTTTAAATTTAATGTCTTTACTCACAATCCGATGCGTGCCAATGAGAATATCAACTTTGCCTTCTGTTGTTCTTGCTAATGTTTCTTTAATTTCTTTAGCTGTTCTAAATCTCGAAACATATTCAATATTACATGGAAAATCTTTTAACCTTTCTTTGAAAGTTTTATGATGTTGCATAGCTAAAATAGTAGTGGGCACTAATATTGCCACTTGCTTGCTATCCGAAACCGCTTTAAACGCAGCCCTTACTGCTATCTCTGTTTTTCCAAAACCTACATCACCGCAAATTAATCGATCCATTGGGTGTGGCGATTCCATGTCTTTTTTAAAGTCGATGGTTGCTTTGATTTGGTCTGGGGTATCTTCATACATGAACGAAGCTTCTAGTTCATTTTGTAAATAAGTATCGGGTGAAAATGCATTTCCTTTTTGTGCTTTTCTAACAGCGTATAATTTTATCAAATCACGCGCAATGTCTTTCACTTTTTTCTTAGTGCTTTTCTTTAATTTTTCCCAAGCTTCGCTACCTAATTTATGTGTTTTGGGTATAGTGCCATCTTTGCCACTGTATTTCGAAATACGATTGAGTGAATTAATATTCACATATAATAAATCTCCATCTGCATAGATTAATCTGATGGCCTCTTGCGTTTTTCCGTTTACATCAATTTTTTCTAGACCTGCATATTTACCAATGCCATGATCTATATGAACCACATAGTCTCCCGCTTTTAAGGCTCTTAATTCTTTGAGCGTTAATGCTTGCGATTTGCTGTAATTTTTGTGGATTTTATATTTATAAAAACGATCAAATATTTGGTGATCGGTATAACAAGCAATTTTAGTATCGTAGTCTAAAAACCCTTCTCTAATCGCAATGTTAACGGGGTTGAAATTTATTTTTTTGACCGCAGCACTCGAAATATCTTCGAAAATACTGTAAAGCCTTTCTATCTGTTTTTGTTGTTCTGCAAAAATATAATTAACCAAACCCTCATTTTCATTTTTTCTTAAATGATGAATTAATAAGTTAAAGTCTTTATTGAATGATGTTTGGGGTTTCATGTTAAACATCAAGGATAAGCTGGGCGGGTAATAGTATTGCTTACCAAATTCAATTAAATTAAATTTATCAAAAGCGTTTTCAAAATCATGGTTGTTTTGAAAAACATATTGAGGATCTAAAAATGCTGGATGCAAGATTTTATCTTCTGCGCTTAAGCCTTCAAAAATTTCGATTGATTTTGGATAACCTGCTTTAATAATATCTAAAGTAAATTGTACATCTTTTATCCATAGGTTAGCATGTTTATCGATGTAATTTAAAAAAGATACGGTTTGGGTATTGATTAATTTTGATTGAATATTTGGAACAATTGTCAAGGAATTTATTTGCTCAATTGACAATTGATTTTCGGTTTCGAATGTTCGAATACTTTCTATGTGATCACCAAAAAATTCAATGCGATAAGGTAATTCGTTGGAATAAGAAAAAATGTCTACAATGCCACCCCTGATGGCAAATTGCCCTGCTTCGTATACAAAATCAACTCTTTCAAAATCAAAATCGTATAAAAATTCGTTGATGGTTTCAATCGATATTTTTTCTGCTAAATTTATTTCTAGCGTGTTTGCTGCTAGCACTTGTTGGTCGACAACCTTTTCGGCAATGGCCTCTGGATAGCTGACAATTAATTTTCCATTAGCCGTGTTGTATTTTAATTCGTTTAATACTTCGGCTCTTTGCAATACTGCGCTGGTATCTAATTGCGTAATATCAAATGGTTTTTTATAAGACGATGGGAATAATAATACGCGATGGCCAAATATATTTTCTAAGTCGTTTTGAAAATAAATAGCTTCTTCTCGATCGGGTAAGACAAATAGATTCCCCTGCTTTTGTATTTTATACAAAGCTAAAGCTACCATCGCATCCGACGAACCAATCAAGCCTTTTAAGTGAATTCGGGCAGCTTTATAATCTGAAAGTGCCCCAGCTAATTTGATTATTCGGTCGTCGGTTTTATAATATTGAAGTAAATCCATCCAATCCAAACCCACGTTATTTCGGTAAAGGTATTATTTTTTTGAATTTAAACTGGAATTGCCAAATATATATTTGCCAGTAAATAATTTTTAATTAATTGATAATCAGTTTTATAATTAATAAAACAGCTACATTATTTTGTCTGTTCTGTTCGTTTCGTACAAAAATCTGTTTAAATTCGCAATCATTAACAATTAACTAACATTGTTCTCTTATTTTAGTAAAAAAAATTTATGTCTTTAAATTCTATTTTCCAGTATTTCGTTCCGAAGGATAAAAAATTCTTCCCATTGTTTGAACAAGCGAGTAGCAACTTAATTGCCATTTCTGCAAAACTTAAAGAGGTTTTTGAGATCGATGAACATGATAGCCGCATTGGCCTGATCAAAGAAATTGAAGACTTGGAACACGAAGGAGACAGGATTACCCACGAAATATTTGTGGAATTAAGTAAAAATTTCATCACCCCATTTGATAGAGAAGACATACATGCTTTAGCATCGGCACTTGATGATATTGCAGATTATGTTCATGGTTCTGCAAATAGAATGTATCTATACAATTTAACAACAGTTACCGAGCCAATGAAAAAATTGGCTGATTTAATTCACCAAGGTTGTAAAGACATTCATAAAGGAATTTCTGAATTAAGAGATTTAAAAAATATTCGAAATGTAACCGATTCATGTGTTCGTATCAATAGCATGGAAAATCAAGCTGATTATGTATTTGATATGGCGGTTGCTGAATTATTTAAAAATGAAACCAATGCCATTGAATTGTTCAAAAACAAAGAGGTATTAAATGCATTAGAAAGAGCAACCGACAAATGCGAAGATGTTGCCAATGTAATGGAAACGATCATTGTTAAAAATGCTTAATTAATTTAAACATGAGTTTAACACTGCTTTTTACCGTTATAGCACTTTCTTTAATTTTTGATTATATCAATGGTTTTCATGATGCTGCAAACTCTATTGCAACCGTTGTTTCCACTAAAGTATTGTCGCCAACCCAAGCTGTTATTTGGGCTGCATTTTTTAACTTTGTTGCTTTTTTAATTTTCAAAGAACACAATGTTGCCAATACGATTGCTAAAGCAGTAGACACTTCTCAAATTAACTTAGTCGTAATATTATCCGGAATAGTAGCAGCCATTTTTTGGAGTTTACTTACCTGGTGGTTTGGCATTCCATCTAGTTCTTCTCATACTTTAATTGGTGGTTTTGCTGGTGCGGCTATAGCGCATGGAGGCATTACCATTGTTAATTTACAAGTGATTGGGAAAATTGCTGCTTTTATTTTTCTTGCACCTATTATTGGAATGATATTAGCATACACTTTAACTGTTATCATTATTCATATTTGTAAATACGCTATTCCGAGTAAAGCGGAATGGTGGTTTAGAAAATTGCAATTGGTTTCTTCTGCAGCATTTAGTATAGGTCATGGTGGTAACGATGCGCAAAAAGTAATGGGTATTATTGCCGCAGCCATTGTAGTTTATACAAGTAGCGCAAATGCAGATATGAGTCAAGTGCCAACTTGGTTACACATCAATACACATTTAGTCAATGGTAAAAAAGTTTTTGAATTACCCAATTGGATTCCTTTGGCTTGTTATTCTGCCATTGCATTAGGTACCATGTCGGGTGGTTGGAAAATTGTGAAAACCATGGGTTCGAAAATCACAAAGGTTACGCCATTAGAAGGTGTAGCTGCCGAAACCGCGGGTGCTATTACACTGTTTATGACAGAGCATTTTAAAATTCCAGTATCAACCACGCATACCATTACCGGTTCTATTATTGGTGTCGGATTATCTAAAAGAGTTTCGGCAGTAAGATGGGGTGTAACGGTTAATTTATTATGGGCATGGATCTTAACAATTCCTGTTTCTGCAGCATTAGCGGCGCTCATTTATTTTGTTATTTCTATTTTTATTAAATAAAAAAATATTTTTTTTATTGTTGAGCCGGACAAGTATTTTGTTTTTTAAAACGATAGTTTTTGCTACCAAAATTATAACTCAGCCCAATGGCAATTAATTGATACTGATCCTTATTTTTATTCAAAATTACGGCATCAATATCATCGCTCAAGCTCCAATAGTTTCTATATAAAATAGTAGCATCTATTCTTTTGCTGATTGATTTACTATAATATATAGTTACAGGAAACACCACGTTTGCTTGATTCGTAGTGTTGGTATCGATCATAGCACTTTCAATATGTGTCGAGCGATTTAATATACCAATACCAGCAGACATCGAAATCTTTCCATACGCTTTATCTATCATTAAATATTTTAAAGCACAACTTAAATCGTAAGAGCGGAGCAGTTCATATTTAGTATTGGTATTGTTAGGGGTAATTGTGGTATTTAAATTTTCTCCATTGATATCTCCAAGTAATCTCAAGTCGGTTAAAAAAGCAAATCGATAATTCAATGGCTTTTCTATAAAGCAAGCAAAAGCATTATCTTTTTTCTCTTGAATAAAATCGGAGCTAGCTAATTGACTTTTTTCAATCATTCCAGCATAAAATCCGAGCGAATATGGGCTGCTTTCTTTGGCTTGTCCATATAAGAATTTTGATTTCTTATAAGATTGAGCCTGAGCCATACTCATCCCTAACAAGAACAAAATGAGCAGGAGTGTTTTTTTCATTTCTAAAAGTAATTTTTTTTTCAATATATTTAACCATTATGGCAAAGTCGAAAACAACCTATTTCTGTCAAAATTGTGGATACCAAGCAGCAAAGTGGCTAGGTAATTGCCCATCGTGTAATCAATGGAATACATTTGTCGAAGAAATTGTAGAAAAAAATACCGCTAAAATAGAATGGAAACAAAGTGGTAGTAGTACGCGAAGTAATAAACCCATTTTAATTAATACCATAGAGGAGGCCGACGACAAAAGAATCATCACGCACGATATCGAATTAAATAGGGTGCTGGGCGGAGGAATTGTTCCGGGATCTTTGGTCTTAATTGGTGGCGAGCCTGGTATAGGTAAATCAACTTTACTTTTACAATTGGCAATCAGTTTAAAAAAATCAAAAGTATTATATGTTTCAGGCGAAGAAAGTGAACATCAAATTAAAATGCGTGCTTCAAGAATTACCGAACGAGAAGCGAGCAATTGTTTTGTATTAACCGAAACATCTACCCAAAATATTTTCAAACAAATTGAAGAATTAAATCCAGACATTGTCATCATTGATTCTATTCAAACTTTACATTCTGCGCATATAGAATCAACGCCCGGAAGTGTTTCGCAAATTCGAGAATGTACGGCAGAATTATTACGATTTGCAAAAGAAACATCGACACCTGTTTTTTTAGTGGGGCATATCACTAAAGATGGCGCCATTGCTGGTCCAAAAATATTGGAACACATGGTAGACACCGTATTGCAATTCGAAGGCGATCAACACCACACCTATCGTATGTTGCGTTCGGTTAAAAACAGATTTGGTTCCACTTCCGAATTAGGTATTTATGAAATGCAAAGTACCGGATTAAGGGAAGTACATAATCCTTCTGAAATATTAATTTCGCAACGTGCCGAAGATTTAAGTGGCATTGCAATTTCGGTAATGATAGAAGGCATGAGACCCATGTTAATTGAATCGCAAGCATTGGTGAGTACCGCTGCATATGGAACGCCGCAAAGATCTGCCAATGGTTTTGATGCCAAAAGAATGAACATGCTACTGGCCGTATTAGAAAAAAGATGTGGCTTTAGGTTGGGTATTAAAGATGTTTTTTTAAATATCACAGGCGGAATTAAAGTAGAAGATCCTGCCATTGATTTAGGAATTATTGCAGCCATTATTTCTTCTCACGAGGACATTCCAATTTCTTCTAAAATATGTTTTGCCGCAGAGGTTGGTTTATCGGGCGAAATCCGAAATGTAAACCGAGTAGAACAAAGAATTGCAGAAGCCGAAAGGTTAGGTTTTGAAAAAATAATTGTTTCTACATTTTCCTTGAAAGGGATAGATAAAAAGAAATTCAATGTAGAGATTATTGCAGTTGGTAGGTTAGATGAGTTATTTAAAGAACTTTTTGGGTAAAATCGGCTAAAAATATTCCGTTTTTTAATAGAGATATGCTTAACTTTGTTTCAAATTAAAGAAATATACACATGAAAAAATTAATATTATTTGCTGCAATCGCTATTTTCTTTGCAGCATGTTCATCTGAAACTAAAAAAAGTAATGATGCAACTAGGGTAGAAACTGCTATGGGTAATTTTGATTCATACGGTGGAATGATTACGCCAGACAGTACAATTGATGCCACAACTTTGCTTGCAGAAATGGGCAATGCACCAACTTACGATACAAAATTAAAAGCGAAAGTGGTGGAAGTTTGTCAAAAGAAAGGATGTTGGATGAATGTGGAATTAGGAAATGGCGAAGTAATGAAAGTTACTTTTAAAGATTATGCATTCTTTGTTCCAACTGATAATGCAATGATGGCGGGTAAAGAAGTAATTATGCAAGGAACAGCAAAGTTTGCTACCATATCTGTAGAAGATCAAAAGCATTATGCTGAAGATGGTGGTGCTACCAAAGCAGAAATGGATGCAATTAAAGAACCTAAAAACGAAATTACATTTGAAGCAAACGGCGTATTAGTGCCTGTTGCAGCAGAAGCTACAAAATAATTTAAGCTATTTAAAAAAAGCCCTTGTAATTTTACAAGGGCTTTTTTTGTTAAAATAAAATTGTAAAATTTTCTTTGGCTTGACCTTTTTTGAAAAAAACCAATCCAATGAAATATAAATCGATGGTAATACTTACCCTCGGATCTGCTTTTATTATTTCCCAAGCTTCGATCATTTCTTCCGACCAATAAATATCATCGAATATAAACAAGCTATTTTCAGTTGCTTTGGTAATGGCAAGATTGAAGTAATGCAAGGTTGCTGATTTAGTATGGTTACCATCAAAATAAATAAAATCGACTTGGTTTAACTGATCAAGTAGTGCAGGTAATGTTTGGTCAAAGTTTCCTGCTATTGTTTCTACATTTTTTATTTCTAATAATTCAAATGTTTCTTTTGCAATACTTAAGGTATTTGGGCAACCTTCTAGGGTATATATTTTTTCAGAAGCAGCCATTGCCATATAAGAACTGGTAATGCCTAAAGAAGTACCCAATTCTATTATATGCGCTGGCTTTGTGGATTTGATGATACTATAATAAAGCGCTGCAAATTTTGGTTGTTTGAGTGCAGATTTAGCAATTCGCTGGATTGTTTTAATTCGATTATTGTTTTCTCGAGATCCAGCACCTAAATCGGTAATTTCAATTTGCCTTTGATCCTTTAACAAATCAGCTCTTCTTATTTCAATTTTATTTAAACTTTCGCTAACTACTTTAGGATATACTATTTGTTCTAAAAATTGATATACAAAAGGCGAATGTGTTCCATGTAAAGTATTTGCACGGAGTCTATATTTTAAATAATAATAAGTCTGTTTGAAAACATTCATCGAATAAAAATAAGCTATTATAATCCTATTACAAACATTTTGAATATTAATTTAAAATTCTTTAGTTTAGTGTTAGATGCGTAACTCAAAAGAAATAGCGGCCTTAATTTCCTTACTAGATGATCCCGATCAAATAGTCTTTGAACAAATATCTGCAAAGGTGTTGAGTTTAGGTCCAGCTATTATTCCAACCCTCGAAACCCAATGGGAACAGTCATTAGATATTCTTTTGCAAGAAAGAATCGAAAACTTAATTCATCAAATACAATTTATAGCGGTAAAGGACGCGCTCAAACTATGGGCTATTTCGGGCTCTTTTGATTTACTAAACGGCTTTATATCGGTTGCGCGCTTGCAGTATCCCGATTTAGACGAACAAAAAATAATCAATCAAATTGATGCAATAAAAAGAGATGCTTGGATTGAACTCCGCTACGATGCGAGTCCTTTAGAGAAAGTAAAAATTTTAAATCATGTATTTTATGCCCTGCATGGCTTTACCGGAAATACAAGTAATTTTCATGATCCACAAAATTCCTTTATTAATAATGTGCTCGAATCTCGACGCGGCAATCAAATTTCATTAGCCATCATATATGCAGTAGTAGCACAACGACTCGATATTCCTATTTATGGAATCAACTTGCCACAACACTTTGTATTAGCGTATTTAGATGAACGGCTGGAGTATCCTCATATTTCTAGTGGCGAAGCAAATGGTATTTTATTTTATATCAACGCATTTAACAAGGGCTCGGTGTTTAACCGAAAAGATGTAGATCATTTTTTAAAACAGTTAAACATTCTGCCAGACCTGAGTTTTTACAATCCTTGTAGTAATATTCAAATTATTAAAAGAGTATTAAGAAATTTAATTAGTGCTTACGAAAAACAAAGCAACATGGCTAAAGCGGAAGAAATTACTTCGCTATTAACGATGTTGCTTGAAATTGAGCCGGATAAAAATTAATTTATTCGTTCATTAAACTTTCAATTTCTTCTGCAGTGATTGGAATATTCTGCATTAAATCTATGTTGCCTTTGGTGGTAATTAAGATGTCGTTTTCTAAGCGAATGCCCAAACCTTCTTCTGGAATGTAGATTCCAGGCTCGCATGTGAATATCATTCCCGCTTTCATTTTTTCGTAACGGTTACCAATATCGTGCACATCTAAACCAAGAAAATGAGAAGTGCCATGCATAAAATATTTTTTATATAATGGCATATTCGGGTCTTGTTTGGCAACGGCATGCTTATCAAGTAATCCTAATTCGATTAATTCTGATTGCATAATCAAGCCCACTTCTTTATGGTATTCATCTAAGATGGTGCCTTCTACAAGCAGCTTCTTAGCTTCTGTCATTACCTTTAAAACGGCATTATATACTGCTTTTTGTCTGGCAGTAAATTTACCATTGACAGGAATCGACCTCGATAAATCTGCATTGTAATTGGCATACTCCGCACCAAAATCAAATAAGATTACTTCCCCATCTTTACAAACTTGATTGTTGTCGTTGTAATGAAGAACACATGCATTTTTACCCGATGCAATAATTGGATTGTATGCATGACCGCTTGCCCTATTCTTAATAAATTCATGAATAATTTCTGCTTCTATCTCAAATTCTGTTACGCCTGGTTTCACAAATTTCAACACCCTACGAAAAGCCTTTTCAGTAATATCGCAAGCCATTTGCAATAACTCTACTTCATAGCCAGATTTAACAGCCCTTAAAGACCTGAAAATAGTGGCAGCTCTTTGATAATGGTGCAAAGGATATTGATCTTTTAATTCTTTTGCAAAACGCAAGTCTCTATATTGATTAGTATGTACATAGCGATCGTTCTCGTTGGTATTGAGGTAAACGTTTTCACAATGATGCATTAACATAGGCAACATTGTTTTAAACTCTTCCAGCCAGCATATAGTATGAATTCCTGAAGCGACAGTTGCTTCTTCTTTGGTGTATTTATGTCCTTCCCAAACGGCAATATGTTCGTTGGTTTTTTTTAAAAACAATACTTCTTTATAAGCGGGTATTGGACAATCAGGAAATAAAATTAAAATACTTTCTTCTTGATCTATTCCAGACAGCCAAAACATATCTGGATTTTGGTGAAATGGAAAAGCCTGATCGCCACTTCTTGGAAATTCATCATTAGAATGAATAATAACCATGGAACTAGATTTTAATTTTTCATTAAATCTTTTTCTGTTCTCAAAAAAAAGTGCTGCATCTATAGAAGTATATTTCATAATCTAAATTTTGTATAATTTATTTTAAACAATTTGCTAATGCGATAGCAAGTGCGTCTCCTCGTAAGTCTTTAGCTACTATGGTTCCAGCACTATCAATTAAAAAATTTTGTGGAATAGCACTTATTCCATATAATTTTGCTGCGGGCTCATCGAATCCTTTTAAAGAAGAAACATGAATCCAATTTAAATGATCTTTTGCCACAGCTGCTTTCCAATCCGTTTCATTATCATCTAAGGAAACACTCACAATGGCTAATCCTTTTGGATGATACATTTCATAAGCTTTTACTACAAATGGATTTTCGGCTCTACAAGGGCCACACCACGAAGCCCAAAAGTCTAATAAAATATATTTACTTTTTACTTTTGAAAGTTGAAAATCTTGTTTGTTAATATCCTTCGAATTAAAATCGATGAATGGTTGACCTACCGCTGTTTTTTTTGCTTTTAAAAGTTTTTCACTCAGATTTTTTCCTAATGGGCTCTCCAGTAATTTAGGATTTACACTTTCCAATAAAGGGCCTATAATAGCAGGATCTATTATACCTCCAGCGAGTTCATCTATAGCCAATAAACTGGCAAAGGCAGCCGGATTATTTTTAATAAAAGCATTATTTAAACTGTCAAACATTTTACCTTGTAATTCCCATTTGGTATCAATGGCCGTCATAGAAGCGGTGTCTTTTTGATCGGCTGCTTGGTAATAAGCCTTTTGTAATTCTTTAAATTCTATTTCTATTGGCTTTAAAGAGGTCCTTAATGCTACATAATACGCTTGCTCTTTTCCACCAATAACTATTGCCTGAGCAATACTATCTTCGGATCCATTAATAGTATAATTTTCATTTTCTAAAACAAAGCCCAATCTTTGGTTTGTTTCTTCGTTCTTTTTGGTATACAAAAAAAACTGAGCGGCTGCGCTTAATTTACCTTCGAATGTAAATTTGCCATTTACAATAAAAGTGGAATCAAGGGTAGGTTCTACTGTTTGGTAGCTTTTCAAGTAGATCACACTAGAATCTTTAGCACTCAAATTTCCGTCTATGCGGTAAATGCTTTTTTGACCAAACCTGGAACAAGCACTTAAGGAAATGATGCAACAAATAATTACTATTCTATTCATAATTTATATAATTAGTTTTTGATAATTTTTCCACCACCTATTCGGTACTTCTCCATTTGTGGCTTGCACATAATCTTCGTATGAACAAGGCACCATTAAATACCTTTCGTTTTTAGAAATTAAATTTGGGTAAGGTATTTGCATCCACCATCGATCTGTTTTTTTGCTTTTTAAAAAAATGACTTCATGTTGTACGTCTTGAAAAGTAGCACGATATTTAATGTAATCATTTTTATTGCTACTTGGGTAATCGTCTTTTCTAGCGTAAAAACCATCTATAAAACACCAAATCATTTGCGCAATTAATTCTGCAGTTTGATTGCGATGGTCGTATTTTGGGTTAAATTCATAAAAACCAATAGAAGAACATTTATCGCTCATGCCGGCATAGCGCATCATTTGACACATTTCTTCTCCGTAAAAACCATTAGGATGTGCATTCGCATTGCCTGGTGCATCTGCCATTTTAACAGCAGAAATGTCTACACTTATCAAGTCTGCATTTCGAATAATAGGTTCTGATTCTTGAATTTTATTTCTGAATTCACCTAAACGATGAATGTCGAAATACATTTTATCCATGAGTTGAATGCTTTCTTGATTTACATAATAGGTTTGATAACCTATGTTGCTAAAATTAAATAAGAAATTAGGCTCATGTAAAATAATACTATTCAAATATGATTGTGAATTTGGAATTTGATGTTCATCTACGCTTGCATCTAAATCAAAATGAGCATCGAAAGAAAGCAAGTCTACTTTTTTATCTAAATTTTCGTAAGCCCAATATTGCGCATAACATAAGTCGTGTCCACCACCAATGATAATTGGAATGATAGATTTTTTCAATAAAGATGCTGTAACTACTTTTAATGCGTAATGCGTATCTCGTAAAGTTTCGCCTGGTAAAATATTTCCTAAATCAACAATGTTACTTTGAAAATCACCTTCGTTTAATTGATACAAAAAAGCACGAATTTGCTCCACTCCATTTGCACAGCCTTCGTTTTGAATGGCTTTTCTATCTTCTAGTACACCAATGATAGCCAATTGTACATTTGCTAAATCTGGAAAGCTGTTATGATGACAAATTATTTTAGCACCCAATTGGGAATTATAATAACCGTTTTCGGGTTCAAACTTAGATGGATTTATCGGACTTAAGAAATCTTGTAGCATAAGCGAAAATAAAGAAATGTTTCACACATTCCTATATCAATTCTCATAAATTATCTGCCTTATTTTACACATATTTGTAAAATAAAATATGATTTTAGTTACAGGAGGAACCGGTTTAGTTGGAGGACATTTGCTACAAGCTTTGGTGCAGCAGCAAATGCCCATTCGCGCCATCATACGACTGAATGCTAAAGTGCCTATTGCTTTAATTCCTTATGCTCATCAAATAGAATGGGTGGAAGCCGATTTGCAAGATTATGATGCAATTGAGCAGGCCATGAATGGTTGTACGCATGTTTATCATTGCGCGGCAAAGGTTTCCTTTGATCCAAAAGATAAACAAGAAATTTGGCAAACTAATGTGCAGGGTACCGCACATATGGTGAATGCAGCTTTATTTTTAGGCATCAAAAAATTACTATATGTTAGTTCCATTGCTGCTATTGGAGAAGCCAAACCCGGAATGCTCATCGACGAAACTTGTCAATGGGTTTACGATGCTAGTATTTCTGACTATTCGGTAAGTAAATTTGAAGCAGAAAGAGAAGTATGGCGCGGCATTACAGAAGGCCTCGACGCTGTTATTGTAAACCCCTCTGTAATTTTAGGCTATGATCCAAAGCAAGCCGGTGCCATGTCGCTATTAAAAGTGGTAAATGCTAAAGCTTATTTTTATCCCGAAGGCAGTATTGCTTTTGTTTATGTTGTTGATTTATGTCGCGCAATGATTCAATTAATGGATTCGACTATTGTTGCAGAAAGATTTATTATTTCTGCAGAAAACAAAAGTTATCAAGACTTTTTCGCATTGATTGCTAAAATTAAAAAGTCAAAGCCTTTGGCTATTCGCTTAGGCAATAGTTGGAGCAATGCCATTATTAGCGTATTGCAGCTTTACACTTTTTTATTCAACAAAAGCACTTTATTGAGCAAATTTACCTTACGCGCAAGTCAAAAAAATCATATATTTAACAATCAAAAATTAATACAAGCCCTATCTTTTAACTATACACCAATAGAAGAGGTGCTGGAAATAATGATAAAATCAAAAAATTAAAATGAAAAATGCATTGTTTGTTTTTATGGGTGGTGGAGCTGGAAGCATTGCTCGTTGGGCATTCACAAAATTTAGCTTTGGATTTAATTTTCCAATGGCCACCTTTACAGCCAATGTACTCAGTTGTTTATTGCTCGGTTTTTTTTCAACAATGTTATTAGCGAAAACAAATTGGAATGCAGAATTAAAACTCATTTTATTAACTGGTTTTTGCGGTGGATTTAGTACGTTTTCTACTTATATTTCCGAAACAGATCAAATACTAAAATCTGGAAATATGCTTTTGGCATTTGGAAATATTATTTTAAATATCATTTTTTGCATGTTGGCATTATATATAGGCATGTGGTTATCAAAACATTTTTTTAATTATGGAATTATCTAAAGAAATTACCGAACGCATTCAAAAATTACAAGAAAAATTTGAGGCAAGCGGCCAAGATTTAAGCGCTTACTTAGATGGATTAATCCATGCAGATTACCTTACTTATTGGGATTATATACATTTAGACACCCTGCTCAGCTTACAAAATCCAAAAACTAAGTTTCCAGATGAGCAGATTTTTATCATGTATCACCAGGCAACAGAATTGTATTTCAAAATGATTTTGAACGAATGCCAACAAATATGTGATCAAACAGCTATTACCGAAAAGTTTTTTCTATCGCGCCTTACCCGTATCAATCGTTACTTCGAACATCTTACGAATTCCTTTGATATTATGGTAGATGGTATGGAGAAAGAACAGTTTTTACAATACCGTATGTCGTTATTGCCTGCAAGTGGTTTTCAATCTGCACAGTATCGTAAAATTGAAATATTTGCTACAGATTTAATTAATTTAATAGATAAAGATAAACGCGAAGAATTTGCAAAAGAGCCATTCAATGCAGAAAAATACTTAGCCTTTATTTATTGGAAACACGGAGCAACAGAAGCTAAGACTGGAAAGAAAACATTGACCTTAATTCAGTTCGAAGAAAAATACATGGCTTCGTTTATACAATTAGCCAATGAGAGAAATGGGAATACCATTTTAGCTAAATACCAAGAATTACAATCTACTAACCAGGCTGTAATAGAAGCTATGCGTAGGTTTGATACAAATGTAAATGTGAATTGGCCTTTAGCTCATTATAAATCAGCTGTTCGTTATTTGCAATTAGATCCAGAAGATATTAAAGCAACTGGTGGTACCAATTGGCAAAAATATTTGCCTCCACGTTTTCAAAAAAGAATTTTCTATCCCACTTTATGGACAACAGAAGAGTTAGCAAACTGGGGAAAAGCTTGGGTAGAAAATACACTCAAAAATTTATAATTTAATTTTGAGCAGCCACCAATAAATCTAAATCTTTTAAAGGTAATTTAAATTGATTCGATAAAAATTTATTAGTGATTTGGCCATTATAAATATAAACGCCACTGCGTATACCTGCATTTTCCCAAAGGTAATTTTTAATACCACCTGCATTAGCTAATTCTAATAAGATAGGACTAAAAATATTTGTTAATGCGTAAGAGGCCGTTCGGGCTACTCTCGAAGCAATATTGGGAACGCAATAATGTATCACTTCTTGGTATCTAAAAATGGGGTTCGCATGATTGGTTACTTTTGAAGTTTCGAAGCAACCACCTTGATCGATACTCACATCAATGATTACCGCGTCTGCCCTCATTTTATTGACCATTTCTGTAGAAACTATACAGGGGCTTCTGCCTTCTTTCGAACGCATTGCACCAATAGCTACATCACATTTAGCAAGCGCTTTCTCTAAAACAACGGGTTGAATAACGGAAGTAAAAATTCTGGTCCCTATGTTTTCTTGTAGTCTGCGTAAATGATAAACAGAGTTATCAAAAACTTTTACATCGGCACCAAGTGCAATGGCCGTTCTGGCTGCACATTCGCCAACTGTGCCAGCTCCAATAATCACAATCTCTGTTGGAGGAATTCCGACTACGCCGCCTAACAATAATCCTTTTCCATTATGCGTATTTAATAATTCCGAAGCAATATGAATCGAAGTTGATCCAACAATTTCGGACATAGACCTTACCACTGTTAAAATATTTCCTTCGTCTCTTAAATATTCATAAGCAATCGCAGTTATTTTTTTTGCCATCAAAGCCTTTAAATACTCAGGTTTGAGCGTAGCAACTTGTAAGCCAGAAATTAATGTTTGTCCAATTTTCATCATGCCAATTTCTTCTAGCGTGGGCGGACCTACTTTTATGATGATATCTGATTCCCAAACTTTTTGGCGATCGTATGTTATTTGTCCTCCATTTTCGGAATAGGCAGTATCTGAAAATTTGGCGCCATTGCCTGCGCCTGTTTCTATGCGCACCTCGTGTCCGTTGTTTACTAATAAACCAACCGATAGCGGTGTTAATGCAATTCTATTTTCTTGAAAGGATGTTTCTTTTGGAATGCCAATGTTTAGTTCTTGCTTGCGATTTTTAGCAGTCATTAACGACTCTTTAGGCATAAGCATGGCTTGTTTTGCAATAGCCGACATTCCTTTGGGTGCATTAGACATATTTTTTTTAATTTATAGCTAAAGATAATCAATTTATTTTTGATTCATTAGGCAGCCTATGCACTTATAATTTGCAGGTTTCGACTCTTATCGGGCTGGGCTGTAATCTCAATAAACAATGCATTTTCGGGCAAAAGCGATTTAATTATTTCGGGCCACTCAATCATACAATAGTGGCCACTGTCTAGGTATTCTTCTATACCAATATCTAATGCTTCGACAATAGATTTTAACCTATATAAATCGAAATGATAAATTTTATCATCTGGGCAGGTATATTCATTTAAAATGGCAAAAGTGGGACTGCTTTTTTCATCGGTACTTCCAAGCAGCTGACAGATTTTAGCAATGATGGTTGTTTTGCCTGCGCCCATCTCTCCATTCCAACAAATAATTTTATGTTTTTTAATAATAGCTATGATTGGCAATAAGTCGTTTTCAAGACTAGCTAAATTAACTATCACATTTTTCATTTTTATGTTGTTAAATACTTGCACTTGCCGTAGGCATTTGTCGGTCTACTTTTTTAACCAAACCTTGTAAGACAGTTCCAGGTCCAACTTCTGTAAATGAACTGGCACCACCAGCAATCATGGCTTCGATGGTTTGGGTCCACCTAACTGCTCCTGTTAATTGTAAGATTAAATTTTCTTTAATTTGATCGGGCGCTATAGTAGCTTGTGCATTGATGTTTTGGTAGATTGGACAAATTGGATTGGCAAAATTTGTTGCATGAATGGCTGCAGCTAATTCTACTCTAGCGGGCTCCATTAATGGTGAATGAAATGCACCTCCAACATTTAACATTAAGGCTCTTTTAGCACCTGCAGCGGTTAACTTTTCGCAAGCAATTTGTACGCCTTCCATACTTCCAGATATGACTAATTGTCCTGGACAATTATAATTTGCGGCTACTACTATTTCAGGAATACTTGCACAAATTTCTTCTACTACATTATCTGCTAATCCTAATATTGCGGCCATTGTAGAAGGAGCCAACTCACATGCTTTTTGCATGGCGTTTGCTCTTGCAATAACTAATCTAAATGCATCTTCAAATGATAACGTTTTATTCATTACCAATGCAGAGAATTCACCTAGAGAATGACCCGCAACCATCTCGGGCTTAAAGTCTGGTAATACACTTCCAAGAATAACCGAGTGTAAAAAAATGGCAGGTTGGGTAACTTTAGTTTGTTTTAAATCTTCGTCTGTTCCGTCGAACATTAAATCTGTAATCCTAAATCCAATAATTTCATTTGCTTTTTCAAACATCGCTTTTGCTAAGTCAGAATTTTCATACAATTCTTTCCCCATTCCGACAAATTGAGCTCCTTGACCAGGAAATACATATGCTTTCATATATTTAATTTAATGTTGAATATGATTAATTATTTCAAATATCATATAAAGAAACGTATTTTTGAAAAAAATATTCAAATGAATTTTCTAGAGAACCACCAAGCAATCTGTTTGCGTCTAGCCCTTTCGGCTATTGCATTAGCTATCATTGCTATTGCCATACATTTTCTATTCCCAACTGCCGAATTTTCGACTTATCAAATGTCTATGTATGTTATCATCATGGCGACTGCATTACTAGCAGCAATTGTTTTTTATTTTGGATTTAATATACCCATTCAAATGCAAATTAACCCAGCGGATAACAATGCTAGAAACGCCTATTTATTAAGTCTATTAATGTTGTTCACCGGCGTCATTACTTATCCTTCTACTGCAAACAGAATTGCTAACTTCTTTTTTTTAATTGGCACGATGTCTTTTGTGGCGGCTCATTTATTATATTTTATCAAATTAGTAAATCTCAAAAAGCAATAGATGAATTCCGTTTCTATTAAAGTAGCTAGTATCGAAGATATTCCTGCAATCGTAAAGATTGCTTACGATACTTGGTTTGTTACTTATCAAGATGTTATTTCACAAGCGCAAATCGAATACATGTTTGGCGAAATGTATACGCCAGAATCCATTTATAAACAAATGGATTTTTACAAACACACGTTTTTAATTTTATATCAAGCGGAAATGCCAATCGGCTTTGCTTCTTATGGAAAATTAGAAGAGCCAATCAATACCTATAAATTACACAAGTTGTATTTACTTCCAAGTGAACAAAACAGAGGCTTTGGAAGGATCTTACTTAACGAAGTAGAAAAAGAAGTGGCTGGTTTAGGCGCTGATTATTTGCATTTAAATGTGAATAGAAAAAATCCTGCTTTATCATTTTATGAAAAACTCGGCTATGAAATTATCGAAACAGTCGATATTCCATTTGCCGAGTTTTGGTTAAACGATTACGTGCTTTCTAAAAAAACCCTTTAATCTTTTTTAATTATTTTCTTATCTATTGCGCCTTCCTCAAAAAATATCCTTAGCATATAATAGCCATTAGGTAAATCTTTAATCATAATTTTATTTTCATTTGAAAATAAAACAGATTTTCCTGTTGCATCAAATACCACCACATTCTTTAAGTGGTTTTTGCCATACTTGATATTTATGAAATCGCTACTAGGGTTAGGACTTACACTAACTTGTTTTATCAAATTATTTTCAAGCCCAGTTCCCATAATAACTATAATTGTTTTTTGAAATTGTTGTATACAATTTCCATTGCTTGCCGTTAGGATTACAGTGTAAGTTCCTGGTTTAATAAATTGATGAGTAGGATGCTCCATGCTGCTTGTTTGAGAGCTATCGCCAAAATCCCAAGTTAAGGTGCTGGCATCGGTAGAGGTATTGGTAAATTTAATCATACCACCTTTATTGATCATCACGGTATCTATGTTCGAGGTAAAACTTGCTTTGGGTAATACATTGGTAATCACATTTAGCTTATTGCTTAATAATTTACAACCAGCGCCATTACTTGCATTAATACTGATATCATTATTGAAAGCATATTTTTTCCATACTACTTTTACAACGGCAGAATCATCTATACCAATAATTTCACCACCATTTATTTCCCATAAAATATAGCTTGCGTTTGTAGTAACAGAATAAATGGCGGTATCATTTTGACAATATTCTGTGAGTCCATTAATTTTACTAA
This sequence comes from uncultured bacterium, assembly GCA_903828245.1. Taxonomy (GTDB): domain Bacteria; phylum Bacteroidota; class Bacteroidia; order Sphingobacteriales; family Sphingobacteriaceae; genus CAIKLP01. The sequence continues at coordinate 24,488 of CAIKLP010000030.1, forward strand.
GATTAGGTTTATCAAATACTTTGATAGGAGTATTTTTAATAGCACTTTCGCATCCCGAATTATTAGTTAGTTTTAATCCGATATTTTTATTTCCAGTACTTGTCCATACCACTACTAAACTATCGGTGTTTTGTCCACTAATAATATTTCCACCTGTAATTGTCCAAGTGTATTGATCAGATTTAATAAGCGTCATATACACATTCGTATCATTTACACAAGTGCTGGTATAGCCTGTTATGATTGGCAACGAAGGCTTATTTACCACAGTTATAAAAGCAGATTTTGTAATTGGGCTGCTTGTGCCAATTATGTTGCTTGCTGTTAATGTTACCGCAAATGTGCCTATACTATCGTATTTAATGGTAGGATTTGCTAACGAAGAGTTACTTGGTGTGCCGCCATCAAAACTCCAAGACCAGGCATTTGGAGAATCACTAGATTGATCGATAAATGATACATTGTCTCCTTTACATACGACTAATTTATTAGCAGAAAAATTTGCCACAGGTGCTTGTGTTATATTTAAAGTGAAATTGCTACACGAAAATAATCCACGACCATGCGTTGCGGCAATGACTAAATTATCCGAACTTCTGTATTGCAGCATATCTACTCGAGTAGTGGCGAGTCCTGCATTAGAGGCAACCCAATTTGGACTGGCTAAATTTAAACTTGCAGTGTACCAAACACCAAGCTCGGTGGCTAGTAAAACTTCATTTCTATTTTGTGGATTAAATAGCGCCCATCTTACCGGCATGTCTGGAAGATTTCCTTCCTTGTTTGTAAATGTATTTCCTCCGTTATCAGAATAATATACACTGGTGACACCATAATTACTAAGGGTAACTAATAATTCGTTTTCGCTTGAGCCAATTTCGATGCAAGAAATACTGCCACCTAATGTTGTACCAAGCTGTGTGATTGTTGGGCTGGCACTTTGCGCGTTGGTTATTTTAAATACTTTTCCTGCTTCGGTTCCAACAAAAACCGTAGAACTTCCAATAGCAGCATATGGAGAAACGCTTAAATGCGAAGCCATAGCGCCAAGTGTACTCATGGTAATTTGTGAAGTAGCAGGCGTGGTAGTTACATTTGTAATTTTTTGTATAGCAGAAGTACTGTAAGCAGAGTATAAAATATTTTCTCTGTTATCATAATCGGCCGGATTGATAAACGAACCGGTAGTACTGCTATTCGATAAAGTAGTATTAAAGCTAGTACCACTGTTGGTAGAACGATAATAATTATTATAGACATAGGATGCGATCGCCACGGTTGGATTGTCTTGATCAAAAAAGCAAAATGCGCCATCTCCACCATATGCTCTTGTGGTATTACTTAAGCCAGCAGCCGAAAACCTTTGTGTACCGTTGTCTTGGGCTCCAGCTAAAAATATATTTGAAGCCGCTGTTGGCGACATGGCACAGCTATAAAACTGTGTTACATTATAGCCATTATTTTTATTAGCAAATGTTGGGCTTGCATTATTAATATTTGTACTTAAATAAATACCCCCGTCGTTGCCAAATAATATTTCGCTTGAAGAATTCTTTTTAAAGGTAATTACATGTTGATCGGCATGCACATCTGGAAAACTAAATCCTCCATACCAATGACTAATTTGGGTCCATGATGTTCCTGCATTGGTACTTTTGAATAAATCAACACCGCCAACTATCACCGTTGAGGCATTGTTTGGATCAACGGCAGCGGTTAAATCGTACCAAGCTTGGGTACGCGTAAAATCAGCTGAAGGTATACCACCATCTGCATCTGCGGGTTTAGCACAGGTAGTCCAACTGGTACCTTTATTTGCAGAATAATAAATATTATATAATCCATTAGTACTCGCATCTTGTGTTATAGCATAAAGTATATTGGAATCATTTGGTGCCACTGCAATTTCTACTCTTTCAAATCCTGAAGTTGGAAATCCATTCGTGCCATTATTTAATTTGGTCCAAGTATTGGCGTTTCCAGATGTTGATTTCCAAACCGAACCAGAAGTAAAAATACCAATGCCCGCATAAATGGTTCCATCCGTGCCAATTTCTAAATCCGAAATTGGATTGCTTGCGCCAATGGGTAAGGTACTTCCTAACACTTTAGTAAAAGAAGTGCCGCCATCTGTGCTTCGCATTACGCCGCCGGCTTTAGTGCCAACATATACGCCTGTTGCGTTGACTACAATTTTTTGAACATGATAAAATGTAGTATTATTCGTGCTCAATAATCTTTCAAACCCTAAGCCAGCATTCGTACTTTTCCAAACGCCAGCGCCACGTTGTGCATCTAAATTACTCCAACCTTCACCAGTTCCTACGTACATTAATTGCGTATTGGTAGGATCAAATGCAATGGAAGATATGGCTATGTTCTCCCAAAAATCGTTCACTCTATTCCAGATTGGGATAGTAGCAGTTATATCATTACAATACCACAATCCTCCACCAACACCGCCTGCCCAAACTTTTTTATTACTGAGATCGTTCGGGTCGTAAACTACTGTGCGTGTTCTACCACCAACATTTTTTGGTCCACGCTCTTCCCAAATCGGTGCCATCAATGTTTGCTTGTTTCTTTGTTGCATAGCAATCATTTCTCTTGCAATAATTAATCTTTCTGTCGCCGGTCTTTTTAAAACAGGATCCATTGTAATTCTAAAATCTTGTTCAAATGCTAAATCAGGGCGATCGGTTTTAGCCGCTTCGGTTTCTGTTTCGCCTGGAATTTCAATAGTAATATTATCTGCAGCTTTATTATAGAAATGGTCTGCTAGGTATTGTTCATAGGCAGTTAATGAAGGCTGTGGTTTTTTTATTTTATTAAAATAAAAAAAAGTACAAGCAGTTAATGTAAATAAGAAAATGCCAAAAAATACTTTATTTTTCATTGCTATATATTTTTAAATTTAAACTTAATAACCAGGAGCGTGATGCATGTAAACTGAATATTTTCTGCTAGGATCTGGCTTTCTATCATATATTATATCAACCAAACCGTCTAAATCTCTAAATCCAGAATGTTCTCTATTACTTAACAAAATAATAGCATGATGGTTTTTTAGGTCTCTAAAGAAAAATGTTTTATACCCATTCCACCAGCCGCCATGATAATTAATGTTTGATCCGTCTGGAAGGGTATAAGTTCGCCAGCCATAACCATAATTAAAAGGCCCGGTTAAATGATGATTGCCTGGTTTACTCAAAGAATCTATACTTGATTTTTTTAGAAAAATATTGGAATATAAAACCCGATCCCAAATCGCTAAATCTTCTACCGAAGAATAAACGCCTTTATCGCCATGTGCACCATCTAAATAACTCTTTTGTGTCGTTTTTAAATTTTTGTCGTGACCGGGTGAATAGTTAAAAGCCGCAGGCTTGTTTATATCATAAACGTAAGTATGATTCATGCCTAAGGGTTTGAAAATTTCTTTGCGCATGTATACATCAAATTTTTCTGCAGTTACTTTTTCAATAATAGCAGTAAGCAAAACATAACCCGTATTACTATAGTCGAATCTTCTATCTGGAAAAAAATAGATTGGCGGTTTATTTTTAATCATCATTTGCACCACGTCTTGATTAGAAATGGGTGTTTTTCTATCGCAATACTTTTCGCTGAAATAAGTATAGTTTCCTAAACCACCACGATGGAGCAATAACATTTTTAAATTGATTCCTTGATAAGGAAAATTTGGATAAAACTTTTGAATAGAGTCACTTAATTTTAACTTGCCTTGTTCCATTAAATGTAATATGGCGGCTGCAGTAAACTGCTTACTTACGGAGGCAAGTTGAAAAACAGATGAAATGTTTAGGGGCTCTTTTTGGTGCTTAATATCATTAAAACCAAATGCAGCAGCGTATAGTTTATGCTCGTCTTTACTTATCCAAACAGCGCCATTAAAGCCTGTTTGTTTATGTAAATGCTCAAAATATTGTGCAATCTTTTTTTCTTTTATTTCAAATTCTTTTTTGTTGTAAGCGCGGTTAGCTTCGCTAAGCTTTTCAATTTTAGGTTCTTTTTTACGATCATTACAAGCATAAAAAATAAATGATACCCATATAATTAGTAGGGTTTTAAAATAAAATCGTGTCAAAATATTATGCTTTAATTTTTTTCTGAAATAAAAAATATACAGGAATGCCTAGGCCTACAATTATAAAACCAGGCCAGCTGTATTCTGGTTTATAAATCAAGAGTATGATACAAACAATAGAAGCTAATGCAATGTATATTGCGGGTATGATAGGATAACCTATTGCTTTGTACGGTCTTTCGGCATCTGGCATTTTATTTCTTAATTTAAAAATACCGATGATTGTTAAAATATAAAATAACAATACGGCAAACACTACATAATCTAGTAAGTTGCCGTAGGTGCCAGATACACAAAGAATGCTAGCCCAAACACATTGAAAAATTAAGGCAACGCCGGGTACGCCATTCGCGTTTAATTTAGACATGCTTTTGAAAAACAAACCATCGTTGGCCGTCGCATAATAAACCCTTGCGCCAGATAAAATACAGCCATTATTGCAACCAAAAGTGGAGATCATAATTAATACCGCAATTGCGATAGTTGCTTTTGCACCTCCCATTGCTTCAGCTGCTGCAGTAGCTACTCGATCATTGCTAGCAAATTGAATCCCTCTAGAAATAACATCTGCACCATTCGGATCACCTTTAAGTGGCAATACCATTAAATATACCACATTTAACAAAAGATAAATTAATGTTACAACGGATGTTCCAACCACCATGCTCAATACTAAATTTCTTTTTGGATTTTGAATTTCATCACCAGAAAATCCAATATTATTCCAAGCATCACTCGAAAATAAAGAGCCTACCATGGCAATTCCTACTGCTGGTATTATGGCGTATCCTATAATAGATTCAATGCTTACCGCTCCAGTTGTTTTATCTATGTGTGTGCTACTAAGCGTCCACATGTCGGTAAAATTCATTGTAACCACATCTGTATTTATTCCAAATAGTAAACCAAAAATAATTAATCCAAAAAGTGCAATTATTTTGGTGCTACCAAAAATATTTTGAATCATTTTTCCATTTTTGACACCTTTAGAATTTAAATAAGTCAAGAGTATAATACTTAATATGGCAAGGACTTGAACAGAGTTGATGCCAAAAGTACCTATTTGAAATAAAGTAATTTTTTCTGAAATAATGGTTGGCAACAATACGCCAGTATATTTTGCAAATGCAACACCAACCGCGGCAATGGTTCCTGTTTGAATAACTAAAAATAAAGTCCATGCATATAAAAAGGCAACGGGTTTGCCCCAGGCTTCTCTTAAATAAACATATTGTCCACCTGCTTTTGGAAACATGCCAGCTAATTCGCCATAACTCAGCGCACCTGCTATGGTTATAAATCCGGTAACTACCCAAATGAGCAATAAGTAACCAGATGAGCCAACATTTCTGGCAATATCGGAGCTAACAATGAAAATACCAGAACCGATCATGGTTCCAGCTACGATCATAATAGCGTCAAATAGTTTGATTTCTCTTTTAAAACCGGATTCAGTCATATTTTTTTTAGATTTTGAATATTCAAGATATAAAAAGAAATCCAAGTTTGAAATTAATGCAATGCTTTATTTGAAATACTGTTCAAAAGTATAAATTTGTAAAAAATAATATTTATGGTAAAGGAAATTACAGTTCAAGAGTTAAAAGCATTAATGGATGAAAAGAAAGATTTTCAACTCATTGATGTGCGAGAAGAGTTTGAATATGAAGTAGTCAATATGGGCGCAACTTTGATTCCTTTAGGAAACATTGTATTAGAAGAAGATAAAATCAGCAAAGATAAATTAGTGGTTATTCATTGCAGATCTGGTGCTAGAAGTGCAGCAGCTATCATGCAATTAGAGCAACAATTCGGGTTTACGAATTTATTCAACCTTAAAGGTGGAATTTTAGCTTGGATAGCAATGAACGAAACGCAAGCTAAGGGGTAGTACCCAAAACATTTTCTTTCTTTTTCAATCATAATTAAGTATATTTGATTTTTTTCAATCTACTTACCTTTCTTTATTTTGTATTTCTAAAATAAATGGTAAGAGTAGATAGTAAAAAGCCTTGTAAATTAGTGTATTCGCTATGCAAACACCCATACATGGGCTTTGTAATCGAACCGCATATTGTGCAGCTAAATGCAAATGGCGCTTATTCTCTTTCCCATCAAAAATTATATTCTCAAACTGCTAAAGAATTTGATGCTTGTTTAGACGAGGATGATTATAAATTAATTAAACTCTTAGATCAGCTCGATCAGGAGTTTGTCATCAAAAAGCATTACAAAGAAAAAATTAGACCAGCTGCCTATTTCGCAAAAATATGGAACGATAAAATATTTCAAATCGTTCGACCTATTTTAGAAAAAAAGATTGTAGAAGCACTTCGTCAAATTAAACAAAAACCATTTTTTGAAATGGGAAAAGATGGCGATCCTGTTTTTAAACGATTAAAAATCAATGAAGACCCAGCAACGGTATTGTTTCATTTTAGGAGATCTCCCGAGGGAACCAGGTATTTCCCAACCATAAAATTGAATGGTGTTCGCATAGAGTTCATGTTTAAAGAGGCCGAAATTATTACTAGTTCGCCAGCTTTTATGTTATTGGGCGCTCAACTTCTACAGTTCGACCAAGATTTGGATGGCAAAAAGTTAATGCCATTTTTAAATAAGCGCTTTGTAGACATTCCAAAAACTGCAGAGGCATCTTATTATAAAAAGTTTATTGCGCCACTCATCGAAAGGCACCATGTATATGCCGAAGGCTTTCAAATTATTACCGAACAATTCGAAGCATTTCCTATTATAAAGATTATACATGCCTGGAATAATTCCATGCAATTGGTCTTATCTTTTCAATATGGGAAATATAATTTCTTATATCAGTCTGGCACCAAAGTATCTGTTACCGTTGAAAATAAAAACGATGAATTTACCTTTCACAGAATAAAACGCTCCTTAACTTGGGAAGGAGTAAAAATAAATTTATTGACCGAGTTGGGCTTAATGCCTATAGATGGCAGCTCCTTTATTGTGCCAAATCACAGCATAGATTCGGAAACCGAAAGTATTCACCATGCTTTAGATTGGCTCAACGTTAACCATGATCAGCTTTTGCAGGCGGGCTTTCAAATTCAACAAGAAGAAAGTGGAAAAAGATATTTTATTGGAAAGAGTAAAATTGATTTACAAATAAAAGAATCAAACGATTGGTTTGATATTTATGCGACAGTATATTTTGGTGAATTTGAATTCCCATTTATTATTTTACGTGATTATATATTAAACAATAAAAAAGAATTTGAATTACCTAATGGCGAAATTGCCATCATACCAGAAAGTTGGTTTGCGCAATACCAAAATCTATTTTCATTTGCAGAAGGCACTTCGCAACTAAGACTAAAAAAATACCATATAGGAATTGTTAAAGAATATGCAGATTCGGAATTAGCGCAACTTAGCATGGATCGAAAACTGAACAATCTTTTACAATTCGAAGAAATGGAAGAGATTCCAATGCCCAAAAATTTTATGGGAGAGTTGAGGCCTTACCAAAAAGCAGGATATGATTGGTTTTATTTTCTTAGGAAATGGAATTTTGGAGGTTGTTTGGCAGATGATATGGGCTTAGGAAAAACCATACAAACACTGGCTTTATTACAAAAAGTAAAAGAAGATGCGGCAGAAGCTTTAGTTGCAAAAGATCTTTTTGATTCGACTGCTGTAGCAGCAGTCAATCAACCTTCATTAATCGTAATGCCCACCTCATTAATTTACAATTGGTTAAGAGAAGCACAAAAATTTACTCCTCAATTAAAGATTATTGTTTATACCGGATCTTTAAGAGATAAAAATTTAGATCAATTTGCACATGCAGACGTGGTGCTCAGTACCTATGGAATTATTAGGATGGATATTGATTTATTTAAATCATTTTATTTCCATTATATCATTTTAGACGAAAGTCAAATTATTAAAAATCCAATTTCTAAAATCTCTAGATCAGTGAGGAGTTTAAAATCAAAATATAAATTGGTATTAAGCGGAACGCCGGTAGAAAATTCTGTTTTAGATTTATGGTCTCAAATGTCATTTGTTAATCCTGGTTTATTAGGCAACCATCATTTTTTTAATGATAATTTTGTTATTCCGATCGATAAAAAACAAGATTTTGATAAAGCAGAAAAATTGCAATCCATTATCAAACCCTTTATTTTAAGGAGAACCAAGCAACAAGTAGCTTCAGAATTACCGCCAAAAACCGAAAACATTTATTATTCCGACATGAGTCCGGCTCAAGAAGAGTTATATGAAGAAACAAAATCTTATTATAGAAATGAAATATTGAAAATGATTGCCGAGCAAGGAATTGGCAAATCACATATTTATTTGCTACAGGGATTAAATAAATTAAGACAAATAGCGAATCACCCTAAAATGGTAGATGAGTTGTACGAGGGTGATGCAGGTAAGTTTTCGGATGTCATTCATACCTTAGAAAACATCATGACAAAGGGTCATAAGGTTTTGATTTTTTCCCAATTTGTGAAGCATTTAAAAATATTTAAAGATTATTTTGAGCAACAAAAAATTGATTTCGCCTACTTAGATGGATCAACTACGAATAGAGAAGAAGTGGTGAATCATTTTAAGCAAGACGAAGAAAAGCAAGTGTTTTTAATATCTATTAAAGCGGGTGGCGTTGGTTTAAATTTAACCGAGGCCGATTATGTGTTTATTCTTGATCCATGGTGGAATCCAGCGGTAGAGCAGCAAGCCATAGATCGTACCCATCGAATTGGTCAAAAAAATAATGTATTTATTTATAAATTCATTACAAGAAATACGGTCGAAGAAAAAATATTAGCTTTACAAGGTCGTAAGAAACAAATCGCTGATTCTTTAATTATTACCGAAGAATCATTTATTAAAACATTAACAGCACAGGATATTAAAGCAATACTCGAATAATATGGAACTCACTAAATTTGCAACACTTTCTTCTTTATTTGCTTTGCTAATGGTTGTATCGGCAAAAATATTAATTCCAATGAATGGGGAATTAATTGCTATTCAGTTATTTTTTGTTGTATTAGCTGGATTAGTTGGAGGATCTATGATTGGTTTGACCGCTCAACTTATTTATATGATGTTTGGATTTTTTGTGCCAGTATTTTATAACAATGAATTGGCCATATTATATTTTACTCAACCCCATCATCTGTTTCAATTGTTATATCCTTTAATAGCCTTGGCAGTTGGCTCGTATATATCAATTTATAAGGGCTTTTGGCTTTCCATCAGCCATTCATTCTTCATTATATTTACCGCTATACTCGTATTTTTAATGATGTATTTCGCGCTTACCAATAAAATAACATTATTAAATTTTCTTCAAAAAAATACTGCAATGCTTATCTCCTATTTTATAGAAACATTCATTGCAGTAGTATTATTTTTTTATTGGCAAAAAGTTAATCGTAAAGCTATTACGCATTAAGTTATTTTGCACTCACATTAATTCCGAGTTCTTTCAATTGTTCTTGACTAATACTTGAAGGGGAGTCAATCATTACATCTCTTCCAGCATTATTTTTAGGGAATGCAATCACATCTCTGATAGAATCTAATTCTGCAAATAAGGAACACCATCTGTCAAATCCAAATGCAATACCACCATGTGGAGGTGCGCCATATTCAAAAGCATCCATTAAAAATCCAAATTGTTTTTGAGCCTCTTCTTTACTAAAACCGAGTAGTTCAAACATGGTTGCTTGTAAAGCTTTATTATGTATTCTAATAGATCCGCCACCAATTTCGGTTCCGTTAATCACCATGTCGTATGCATTTGCACGCACTAATCCCGGATTGGTTTTGAGCAATTCCAAGTCTTCGGGTTTAGGCGAAGTAAAGGGATGGTGCATAGCATGGTATCTTTCAGATGTTTCATCCCATTCTAATAATGGGAAATCTAAAACCCATAATGGGGCAAATACATTTTTATTTCTTAAGCCCATTCTGTTTCCCATCTCTAATCTTAATTCGCTTAATGCTTTTCTGGTTTTATCGGTATTGCCGGCAAGCACTAAAATTAAATCACCTGGCTTCGCATCGAATGCAATCGCCCAATTTTTTAATTCTTCTTCACTATAAAATTTATCGACAGAAGATTTTAAACTTCCATCTTCATTGTATCGTAAATAGATTAAACCAGTTGCGCCAATTTGTGGGCGTTTAATAAAATCGGTTAACTCGTCAATTTGTTTCCTGGTGTAAGCTGCGCAATTGTTGGCATTGATGCCTATTACTATTTCAGCCTCATCAAATACTTTAAATTCTTTTCCTTTTACAATAGCATTTAATTCCACAAATTTCATATCAAAGCGGGTATCGGGTTTATCCGAACCATAAAATTTCATGGCATCTGCATAAGTCATTCTTGGAAAATCTATGATTTCAACTCCTTTTACAGATTGAAATAAATGTTTTGCCAATCCTTCAAACATATTTAAAATATCTTCTTGCGTTACGAAAGACATTTCACAATCTATCTGTGTAAACTCAGGTTGACGGTCTGCTCTAAGATCTTCATCTCTAAAACACTTTACAATTTGAAAATACCTATCAAATCCAGAAACCATGAGCAACTGTTTAAAAGTTTGCGGTGATTGCGGCAAAGCATAGAATTCAGATTGATTCATTCTGCTTGGCACCACAAAATCTCGGGCCCCTTCGGGTGTAGACTTAATTAATACGGGAGTTTCTACTTCAATGAAGTTTTGCGCATCCATATATCTTCTTGTTTCTTGACCCATCTTATGGCGAAGCTCCAAGTTTTTTCTAACTACATTTCTTCTTAAATCAAGGTAACGGTATTTTGCACGTAATTCATCACCTCCATCTGTATCATCTTCAATAATAAATGGGGTAACTTTCGAACTATTTAAAATTTCTAAATCCGAAATACTGATTTCAATATCGCCAGTTGGTATTTTATTATTTTTATTACTGCGTTCTATTACTTTTCCACTTGCTTTGATTACAAATTCTCTACCTAGTTTTCTGGCAGCTTCGCAGAGCACCGCATTTTCTTCCATATTGAAAACCAATTGCGTAATGCCATAACGATCTCTTAGGTCGATAAAAGTCATTCCCCCTAAATCACGAGATTTTTGAACCCATCCGCAAAGTGTGACTGTTTCATTTAAATTTATACTCGATAATTCGCCGCAAGTGTGTGATCTCAACATATTTTCTATAACATTAATAAAGCGTAAAATTATAAATTTTAAGGGATTTTAGGATAGGAAGACCCGCATAAATTTAAATACCTGCATTTTGTTCTCTAAGCATGGCTTAAATTGACATTGCTTTATCTCGCAATTACTATTAAATTAGCGCCTGAATTAAAGATATTTATTTTTTTATATGATGGAATTATTGTCAAGCCCAGAAACCTGGGTCGCATTGCTTACCCTTACCATATTAGAAATTGTTTTAGGAATAGACAATATTGTATTTATTTCTATCATTTCCGACAAGCTACCTAAAGAAAAACAAAAGCGTGCAAGAAAAACGGGTTTGGCATTAGCATTAGTTACACGCATTTTATTATTACTTTCTTTGTCATGGGTGATGAGTTTAACAGACCCATTGTTTAATATCTTATCTAACGATATTTCGGGTAGAGATTTAATATTATTGATTGGAGGTTTATTTTTAATTTATAAAGCAACAACTGAGATTCACGAAAAAATAGAAGGCCACGAAGAAACAACTCATAAGACTAAAGATAATATTTCTTTTGCAGCTGTTATTTTTCAAATACTGTTATTAGACATTATTTTTTCTTTAGATTCTGTGATTACTGCTGTGGGAATGGCTAATCATATAGAGGTAATGATTGCTGCAGTTATTATTTCTGTTGGCATTATGTTATTGGCCGCCGAATCTATTAGTAAATTCGTGAATGATCACCCCACTGTTAAAATGTTGGCCTTGTCATTTTTAGTATTGATAGGCGTTTCATTATTAGCAGAAGGGCTAGACCAACACATACCAAAGGGTTATGTGTATTTTGCAATGGCATTTTCGGTATTAGTGGAAATGCTGAATTTGAAAGAAAAAAAGAAAAAATAAATTATTTTTTCGAATCAATTTCTTTCATTATTAATTTAATTTTTTCTTTTAAAATTTCGGTATCTGCATTTGCAAGCATGTCTGCTAAGGTACTTTTTGCATTAAATTCTATTTTTTCTTGATAAGCATTTTCTATAATGATTTTTACCATCATTAATCCTTTTTCAATTGTATCGTCGTCAATTTTTGTTAAATAAGTTTTAAAATACTTTCCAATATAATATTGTTTATTATATACATTTAAAGAAAATTGATTTATAAAATAAGACATAAATATTTTATCGCCTTGTGTTGCATATATATTTGCAATGGCCATTTGCACAAAATCACTTTCGACATTTTCTAAGCTTTTCGCTTTTGCTACCGCGCTTAATTTATCGAATAGATATATAGCGTTTAAGGCTTTTTGAACAACAACATAAGAGCTGTCATTAATGGCATTTAATATAATTGCTTTACTTGATTCATTCGGATTGTTTGCGGCTAAGGTGCTTATTGCTGCCGCTCTTACGCTCGATTTCGGATCCATTTTAGCCAAAAGCTGTATTTTTTCGGTATTGGCAGTCGAACTCATCTGTTCTTTGTTTTCAGCTAAAATATTGATACATGTTTTTCTTATTTCAAAATTAATATCATTTAAGCCTTTTTGGATTATAGCTATTGCTGCGGTATCGCTTGTATATTTTTTTAATGCATCAATGGCTTCTAGTCTGTCTAAAAATAAAGCACCATGGTTATAGAGATAAATCCATTCTGCCACACTGTGGTTATCTTTTTTAGTACATACCAACATTTTTTCGGCATCTACATTGATTAAATCTGGCGCGGTATTACTATTAAATGTAAAAACTTCTTTGCTTTTAGTAATGGTTACATTTTTTCTGTCCATTTTACCATTAGCATAAATATCAATGCTAATAGGCAATTGGTATAATGGAAATTTACTTAAATCCTGTTCTTGGCTAATGCTAACGATGGCAATTTTTTTAACACTATCGTAACTATAATCAATGTTAAGTTCGGGGTGTCCAGGGGCTAAATACCATTGATTAAAAAACCAATTTAGATCTTGGCCTGTTACTTCTTCGAAAGCCATTCTTAAATGATGTATTTCTGCTGCTTTAAATTTATTTTTTTCTAAGTATAATTTAAGGGAAGCAAAGAACGCTTCATCTCCTACTATTTTGCGCAACATATGAATGATTCTTCCCCCTTTTTGGTAGGAATAATTATCAAACATATCTTCTCGATCTGTTAAATCAAATCGAATCATATTTGCTTTTTTCGTTTTGGAAGTGCGAAGGTATTTTATTAAATCTTCATTCGCCGCTCTATCTGCTTCCTCGCGGCCATATTTATAATCAGCCCATATATATTCTCCATATGTTGCAAACGATTCGTTCAAAGGTAGATTAGGCCATGATTCTGCGGTTACTAAATCTCCAAACCAATGGTGAAATAATTCATGGGAAATGGTTTCTTCATCTGGGTTATCAATTACTGCTCGCGCATCCATGTTCATGTCTTCTGCAAAAGTTACCGCTCCGGTATTTTCCATTGCACCAGCCACAAAATCTCTGACAACAATTTGTGAATACTTATCCCAGGGGTAATCGACTCCTAATTTTTCAGAAAATAAATTGATCATTTCTGGTGTGTTACCAAAAATTAATTTTGCAGTTGATTCGTATTTGGGTTCTACATAGTAATTCACTTCCATATTTTTCCAATGATCTTTGATCACTGTAAAATTGCCACCAGCTACCATTGTTAAATAGGCCGAATGTGGCAAATCTTGTTTCCAAACATCGGTTCGGGTGCCATTGCTATGCTGCGTGCTATAAGCCATATACCCATTAGAGAGGCTGACAAAATCATTTTCTAAAGTAATGGCAATTTCTTGTGTGTATTTTTCAGAAGTAGATTCTATGGTTGGAAACCAGGCAGAATTTGCTTCTGTTTCTCCTTGTGTCCAAAACTCTCGGGGTTTGTTTTTAATTTTTCCTTGTGGGTTGATAAAATAAAAGCCTTTATCTGAGCTTATACTGGAAGAGCTATTTACTTTTAATTTATTGGGTTGTGCTATATAATCTATATTAACACTGTAGCCCTCTTCTTTTTTAAATACCCTGGGTAAATGAATGTTTATTTTTTTACCATCGTAAGTGAATGGCGCTATGGTGCCGTTTACTTTTATAAAATTAATTTTGAAACCTTTAGCATCTAAAATTAATTCCTCACTTGCATAAAAATAAGGTTTAACGGTTAGTGTTACATTTCCTATTACAAAACAACTATCCCAATTAAGTGCAATATTTAATTGCATATGTGTAATGTCCGAAAGCCTTGTATAAGAAGGCATGTAATTCGTTTGCTCTTTTATAGCACTCGTTGAATCGGCTTGTTTTATAACGGTTTTGCAGCTTAAAAATCCAGTTAATAGTAAAAAGTAAATGGTATTTCTCTGTAGTTTATTTTTCATTTAAATAATTTTCTAGGGTGGCAATAAATTGATTTTTAAATTCGGTATAGTAAATACCCGTGGCAGGTCCAGAATAACCTGTATGGATATTCCTTACTTTCCCGTTCTTATCAATTACAATGAGCGTCGGGAATGCTACAAAATTAGCTAACATAGGCAATGCTATATTTACACTTCCTTTTTGTGTATTTCCTGCTATAACTAATGGATAGGTAATATTTAATTGATTTTTAAAATTGATAATATTTTTTTTAATAATATTGATGTCTTCGCTTTTTTCAAAACACAATCCAATTATTTCTAAACCTTTGCTATGGTATTGCTGATAAATGCTGGTCATCAGTTTGCTTTCGTCTAAACAATTCGGACACCAAGAACCCATGATCTGCAAAAGCACTACTTTTCCTTTGAACTGTGCGTCATCAAGTGAAATGGGCTTGTTGTTTAGGTCTGGTAGTTGAAATTGTATACTTTCAAATTCCTCTTTTAAAAAAGTTAATTTTTCGGCATCGGGCAAAGCTGCTTTTGGATTAAAACTAGCTTTCCAAAATTCTTTGCCGTTCAAGCCCGAATAAAATACCCCATTGCTAATCATATTATTTTGTGGATTGAAATCGGCAATTACTAAATAAGCATGTGAACCGTCAAAAGTAGATAGCCTAATTTTTTCTCCATCAAACACACCTTCTAAAAATCGATAATCACCCGTGCTGGTTAAAAAAGTACCTGTAATTTTTGTTGCACTTGATTGGAATTTTCCAATAGCATCGCTACTATCTTTAAATGAGGTATCGAAAAATTTTACATCCCAGGTATTATTAAGGCTTAGCGATGTTTTGTGTGATTCATCAAATCTTGTTTGCTTGATACTTGCTTCAAATCGTAGGCTAGTATTCCCTTTGGGTAGGTGTCTAGTCCAACGACCTTGCATTTTTGTGGCACTTACTTTAACCATAAATTCCGCATCAAAAAATGGCAAAGTAATTAATACGCTATCTCCAATTAAACTAAAATCGTTTACGCTTATGGTATCTTCTGCATTGATAATATTCATGACTATACCAGATTTTTTTGTTTCAATATCAAAAACAAAGGGGATGGTTATTTCGTCTTTTCTAATTAAGCTACCTCTCCATTTTCCAGCAGAAATATTTATTTTTTGTCCAAATGAAACGGTAGCTAAATGTAAGAAGAGGACTAGGGCAAGGCTATATTTTAATCTTTTCATATTTTATCCTAATTGTAATGGATGGTAAGTGGTTTAAAATCCAAAGAAATTACTAAATTGCAATATAAACATATCATTTAAAATGCTTCAAAAATATATTTATAGATTTCTTTGCTTTTTCATTATTTTGGTGACACCTATAACTTTATTGGCACAAACCAAAGCAGAAAAAAATGCCATCAAGAAAGAATTGAAAGCGATTAAGAAAATGAAACCAGTTGATATTCGTAAGATGAAAATCAGCCTTGAGGAACAATTGGAAGATAAAGATGTTGAAATAAACATTTCACATAAAAAAGCAGATACCATGCAAGCCTATTTGTATGGTATGCAAAATAAATATAATGAATTGCAAAAAAACTGTGGGAACAAGACTACAAGAGTTTATGGCGTCTTAAGTGCAGTTCAGGCAAAAGGCTATTATTATCGAATTCAATTAGGAGCCTTTAAGAGCTTTGATTTAAAAAATAAAATAAATAAAGACGATCAAAGTATTCAAGTAGAGTATTTGAAAGGCTTAGAAAAATACATGATTGGCTTGTTTTTTTCTATAGAAGATGCAGTGGCTTACCGAAAAGATATTCAACAGATGGGCATTAAAGATGCATTCATTGTACCTTATAAAGATGGTATTCGAATTACACATCAAGAAGCTAGAGAAGGCATAGCTGCTCAATCTGCAGCTCCAGCACAATAATATAACTTATAAAATAAAAAAGCCCGATGAAATTCATTGGGCTTTTTTTATGCTTGTTATGAAATTTTATTTCAATACTTCTCTCGAAATAACAATTCTTTGAATCTCTGAAGTACCCTCATATATTTGGGTGATTTTTGCATCACGCATTAATCTTTCTACGTGGAATTCTTTTACGAATCCATATCCACCATGAATTTGAACGGCTTCTACTGTTGTTTTCATTGCGGTTTCTGATGCAAATAGTTTTGCCATCGAACTTGCTTGCGCATAATCTTGGTGATTATCTTTTAACCAAGCCGCTTTTAAACACAATAACCTTGCTGCTTCAATTTCCGTAGCCATATCGGCTAATTTAAATTGAATAGCTTGGTGATTGGAGATGGTAGTACCAAATGCTTTTCTTTCTTTTGAATAAGCAAGGGCTAATTCATAAGCGCCAGATGCAATGCCCAATGCTTGTGCAGCGATTCCAATTCTTCCACCTGCCAAGGTTTTCATGGCAAATTTAAAACCAAAACCATCTTCGCCTATTCTATTTTCTTTAGGAACTTTCACATCTGTAAATAAAAGTGAATGGGTATCTGATCCCCTAATACCTAATTTATTTTCTTTTACCCCCACTTCGAATCCTGGCATTCCTCTTTCTATTATTAAAGCGTTGATTCCTCTATGTCCTTTACTCACATCGGTTTGCGCAATTACGATATAAGTACTTGCAGAGCTACCGTTGGTAATCCAGTTTTTAGTACCATTCAATAAATAATGATCGCCCATATCGATGGCAGTAGTTTGTTGACTAGTTGCATCCGAACCTGCTTCTGGTTCTGATAAACAAAAGGCACCAATTTTTTCGCCAGTTGCCAAAGGCACTAAGTATTTTAATTTTTGTTCTTCATTTCCGTAGGCTTCTATACCGTAGCATACCAAGGAATTATTTACCGAAACGACAACCGAAGCAGAAGCATCTACCTTCGAAAGTTCTTCCATGGCTAATACATAAGAAATAGCATCTAGTCCAGACCCTCCGTATTTAGGATCAACCATCATACCTAAAAATCCTAATTCAGCTAATTTTTTTATTTGCTCTGCAGGAAATTGTTGTTTTTCATCTCTTTCAATCACTCCTGGTTTTAATTCATTTTGCGCAAAATCTCTTGCTGCTTTTTGAATCATTAAATGTTCTTCTGTAAGTTCGAAATGCATATGATATTTTTTATTATAGGTTGATGTTTAATTCGATTGTTTAATTTTTTCAATAATATTTGAAGTGGAATAACCTGGTACAAAGTCCATGGTTTCTACTTTTCCGCCATTGTTTAATACAACATCTGCACCTACTATTTGTTCGATGCGGTAGTCGCTTCCTTTGACTAAAATATCAGGAATTAAAAAGCTAATGAGCTCTTGAGGTGTTTCTTCATCAAAAAGTATTACGGCATCTACAAATTGTAATGACGCTAATATTAATGCCCTTGATTGTTCGTCTTGAATGGGTCTGCTATCTCCTTTTAATCTACGAACGGAAGCATCTGTATTTAATCCAATAATTAATTTACCACCTAAAGAGGCTGCTCTGGCAAGGTAATCGATATGTCCAAAATGGATAATATCAAAACATCCATTGGTGAAAACAATTTTCAAGCCCATGTATTTCCAAACATCCATGAGTCCAGACACTTCTTCTTTCCTCATGATCTTGGATTTTACTTTCATCAGTTTTTCCATCGCTTAAGCTTGCTTTCTTTTAATCAAAAATACAAAGAATAAACTGATTGATCCCACTACTAGGATAGATAAAATTTGTGAACCATGGCTAATGGCAGCATAGCTTAAGCCATCGTTTTCTTTTATCCCAAAGACCAATAAAGAAATACTAACGGCCGCTTCAAAGGCACCAATTCCGCCTTGTACAGGAGCAGACATACCAATTCCGCCTGCCACCATTACAAATAATCCAATAGATAAATTTAATTGACTGGTTGCAGGTATAGCAAAAAAGCATAAATAAGTTGCTAATAAATAACAAGCCCAAATGCCAACCGATAAGCCAATGAATCGCAGCCTATTTTTTAATTCTAAAATCGAAAGCAATCCCTTTTTTAATGATAATATAAAAGCTTTTATTTTTTGAGTGATATGCCATGCATTTATTTTTTTTCTTAATAAGAAAAATAAAATACCAAGCACTATACTTATCCCAATGGCAGGTATAATTAAATTAACTGCGTTGTTCAATTTAGAAATAATAGGGCTTATAAAATTTTCAAATACAAATATATTTATTTCTTTATACAATATTATTATTGCGAGTAAGCCTAATCCTAATAGGAAAATTACATCAATAATTCGCTCTACTACTACCGTTCCAATAAGTGTTGAAATGGGCATATTATCTGTTTTGTTAAGCACGGCACACCTAGAAACTTCTCCCATTCTAGGGAAAGCCAAATTGGCTAGATAGCCTATCATTACAGCATAAAATGTATGTGTTGTTTTGGTTTGGTAGCCAATAGGTTCAAATAACATTTTCCAACGCAAAGCCCTTAACCAATGTGCAAAAATAGAAATCAATACCGATAAAGCAACCCAATAATAGTTCGCTGATTTTAAGCTTTCGCCTAATAGCAATAAGTTTTGATCGCGAAAACTAAACCATAAAAGGGCGCCGCCTAATCCTAAAAATACTAAATATTTGAGGGTGCTTTTCAACGATTTATACTAAGCGGTTTTGTTCGTCTGTAAAAATGGAAATGGGTTGGTGCTTTTTAGCAGCATCAAATTCCATGCTTGCGTAAGATATAATAATGACGATATCTCCTACTTGTACTTTTCTGGCCGCTGGTCCATTTAAACAAATGGTACCCGATGCGCGTTCGCCTTTAATCACATAAGTTTCAAATCGCTCGCCATTATTGATATTCACCACTTGCACTTTCTCGTGTGCAATAATATTGGCTGCATCCATTAAATCTTCGTCGATGGTAATGCTACCAACATAATGAAGTTCGGCTTGCGTAACCTTTACGCGATGAATTTTAGATTTTAATATTTCTATATACATAGTCGGGCAAAGGTAAAATAATTTAGATTGCTATTCAAGCAACATATTGTCTATTAATCTTACGCTTGGAAAGCGAAGGGCAACAATGGCAATTGGCGCCATATGCTTGCTACTATCCCATGTTTTTAGGTCTTCTTGTGCAACAATGGCAAAATATTCAAGCTGAACGTTGTCAATTGATTGGAGGGCTTGCTCGGCGCTTAATTGAATAGTTGAAATAGCATGTTGCTGTAAAAATTGGCTTTTGCAGGCATTTAATACTTCAAAAATTTTAGCTGCAGCCACTCTTTCCAACTCATTTAAGCGAATATTCCTAGAACTCAATGCCAAACCATCGGACGCTCTTAGTATAGGGCAAACCACTATTTCGGTTTTTAACTGGAAGTCTTTTACCAATTGCTTTACCACAATGGTTTGTTGGAAGTCTTTTTGCCCAAAATAGGCTTTATGGGGTTGTATGAGTGATAAAAGCTTATATACTATTTGTCCCACACCTTTAAAATGTCCGGGTCTACTGGCGCCCTCCCAGCATAATTCAATTTCGCCAAAAGCATGATCCCAAATTTCGCCAGGGCTATACATTTCGCTAATTTCTGGCAGAAACAATACGTCACAATTTACCGATTCGAGCATTTGCATGTCGTTTTCAATCGGACGGGGGTATTTGATTAAATCGCTAGGGTCGTTGAATTGGGTTGGATTGACAAAAATGCTACACACAACCAAGTTGTTTTCACTTTTTGCCTTAGTGATTAAAGAAGTATGGCCAATATGAATCGCACCCATAGTTGGCACAAAGCCAATGGATTGCAGATTTGTCTTGGCTAAGGCAAGTACGGCTATTAATTCCTTTTTTGTTTTACAAATTTTCACCTTAAGCGGTTTGATTAGGCAAAATTGTCATTTTTTTGATAATATCAAGCATCATATTGGTTTTTCAAAAAATTATCCAATATTATTAGTATATTTGCAATCCCAATTTACCTCGTTATTCCACGATAAATTGTTGACTAGAAGTTAGTTCAATATGGCAAAAACAAAGATTCTCTTTATCGCACACGAAATGTCACCATTTCTGGAGCTAACCAAAATAGCGAAGATAACACGACAATTACCACAGGCAATGCAAGAAAAAGGTTTCGAAATTCGAATCTTAATGCCGCGTTTTGGAAATATCAACGAAAGAAGAAACAGATTACATGAAGTAATTCGTTTATCTGGTATGAATATCGTCATCAACGAAAATGATAATCCATTGATTATCAAGGTAGCATCGCTTCCAACTGCTAGAATGCAGGTTTATTTCTTAGATAATGAGGAATATTTCCAACGCAAACAAGTATTTAGGGATGCAAAAGAAAAGTTCTTCGATGATAACGATGAACGCATGATTTTCTTCTGTAAAGGAGCCATTGAAACAGTAAAGAAATTAGGTTGGATGCCAGATGTGGTTCATTGCATGGGTTGGATGAGTAGTTTAGTACCGATGTACTTAAAAACGGCTTACCGCGAGGATCCAATGTTTAAAAACACCAAGGTTGTCTATTCGGTTTACGAAAATTGTTTTACAGAAAACCTCGATAAAAATTTAAAAACTAAGGCTTTAACTCCCGATATGAATGCTACAGATGCAGCATTATTAAAGGATTCAAGCTGTTCATCTCTACATATAAGCGCAATTAATTATTCAGATGCTGTCATTAAAGCAGACGAAAACATTGAAGCAAGCGTTTTAAAGTTTCTTAACAAACAAACTGACAAATTAATTATTGAGAAAACAGACCATGAAACGTTTGATTTTGACAATTTTGTTCAGTTTTATGATGAGGTAAGCGTAGATTTAGTAACTACTTAAAGAATTTTAAGAATGAAGTGGAAGACATCCAAAGACTTATTAATTATATTAATAAGTCTTTTTATTTTACAATCTTGTAAAAAAGAAGGTTCGATTGGTTTAGAAGATCAATTAAATGAAACAGGCATAGGCGTTGGTAAAAACGATACATCTAGCATTATTGTTTGGACGGTGAAAGACGATACTTTAATTTCTTCCAATTATGCAAGAAACCTTTTAGGAGAATTAATTGATCCAGTATTTGGCGAGACCAGAGCCAGTATTGCTTTTCATGCTACGCTTTCTAAAAACAATGTGAGTTTTGGTACCACGCCAACACTCGACTCTATTGTAATGGTGATGGGTTATATTGGGGATACTTCCCAAAGATTTTATGGAGATAAAAATTCCTTATTTAATATTTCTGTATCGCAATTAGACGAAACCATCAGTAATGATAGCATCTATTATTCCAATAAAAAATATAAAGTAAAATCAACCGAAATCGGATCTGTTCGTTATAGACCAAATCCTAAGGACAGTCTGATTATTCAAAATATTATTGATGGTAAAAAAGATACCCTCATGAAAGTATATCCACAAATCAGAATTAAATTAGCGGATGATTTCGGTAAAGAATTATTAGCAAAGTCTGGACTAGTTGATTTATCTGATAATACCGCGTTTTTAAATGCATATAAAGGATTTTATTTAACAGCAAAAAACTTAAGTGGCAATGGTGGTGTAATGTCTTTTGATTTAACGAATGCCAATCGTTCTTATATTATTTTGTATTATAAAAATACAACAGACACGAGCAATTTTATTTTTAATATCAATAGTGTTGCGGCAAATGTGAACCGTTACGAGCACGATTATTCGAATACCAAAGTACAATATCAATTTACCGATACCGTTCAGGGGCAACAAAATGCCTACGCACAATCGTTAGCGGGTACCAGAGTGCGTATTCGTTTTCCCGATTTAGAATTAAGAAAAGATTCCAATAAAATTGCCATCAACAAAGCAGAATTAATTATCCCAATTGAAACAGGATCGGATAGCAAATTTGCTGCGATTAGTACGCTTTCGTTAAAGGCCAGAAGAAAAGGAAGTAATGCCGAATATCTTATATCTAGTGGTGTTTATGATGCTAGTAAAAAGCAATACACCATCGAAATGACAAAAACTGTTCAGCAGTTTATTTTAAATAAATTAGATTTTCAGGCACTTTATCTAGAAGATGCGAGCAAACAAATCAAGGCCAATCGAAGTATTTTAAATGGTCCAAAACATCCAAGCAGACCTATCAGATTAGCCATTAGTTATTCAAAACTTTAATTATTAATTTGCAAAAAATTAACATTTCAAATTATGTGTGGAATTGTAGGATATATTGGACATCGTAATGCTTACGACGTAATAATTAAAGGCTTAAAAAGATTAGAATATAGAGGTTATGATAGTGCCGGCATAACTTTGTTAAATGGTTCGATGAACATTTATAAAAAAGCAGGTAAGGTAAGCGATTTAGAAAACTTTGCCGAAGGCAAAGACATCAATGGCTCGGTTGGTATGGGTCATACCAGATGGGCAACACATGGCGAACCAAATGATCGCAATGCGCATCCGCATAAATCTAATAATGGAAAACTTTCGATTATTCACAATGGCATTATCGAAAACTACGCAACCATTAAAACAGAATTAATTAAAAGAGGACATATTTTTAATAGCGATACCGATACCGAAGTGTTAATTCACTTAATTGAAGAAATTCAACATAAAGCAAATGTTTCTTTAGAAGAAGCAGTCCGATTATCATTACATGAAGTAATTGGTGCATATGCCATTGTGATTATTTCGGAAGATCAACAAGACGAATTAATTGTAGCACGTAAAGGAAGCCCAATGGTAATAGGTATTGGCGAAGGAGAGCATTTTATTGCTTCTGATGCTACACCCATTATTGAATACACCAAAAATGTAGTGTATTTAAATGATAGCGAAATGGCCATCGTAAAAAAAGATTCTTTGGTTATCAAAAATATCGAAAACATTGTTCAAAATCCGGTCATTCATGAATTGGAAATGCAATTAGAAATGATTGAGAAAAATGGCTACGAGCATTTCATGATGAAAGAAATTTACGAACAACCAAAATCTATTTACGATAGTATGCGTGGTAGAATTCGTGCAAACGAAGGTTTGATTTCTTTGGGTGGATTAAAAGAATACGAAACTAAATTTAAAAACGCAGACCGAATTATTATTGTCGCATGCGGTACTTCGTGGCATGCAGGTTTAGTGGCAGAATATATTATCGAAGAATTTGCGCGGGTACCTGTCGAAGTAGAATACGCTTCGGAGTTTAGGTATCGTAATCCAATTATTACAGAAAACGATATTATAATTGCCATTTCGCAATCTGGCGAAACGGCCGATACGCTTGCTGCCATTGAATTAGCAAAATCAAAAGGAGCAACTATATTTGGTATTTGCAATGTGGTTGGTTCTTCTATTCCGCGTGCTTCGCATGCAGGTGCTTACACACATGCTGGACCAGAAATTGGTGTGGCATCTACCAAAGCATTTACAGCGCAAGTAACTATCTTAACTTTATTGGCTTGGTCTTTAGCGCAAATCAAAGGAACACTTTCGCGCACCAGAGTGGTAGAATTGTTAACCGCATTAGAAGCCATTCCTGCAAAAGTGGAAAAAGCATTGACATCAAACGAGCAAATTCAAAAAATTGCAGCAAATTTTAAAGACGCACCTAATTTTTTATATTTAGGAAGGGGATTTAATTTTCCAGTGGCTTTAGAAGGTGCTTTAAAATTAAAAGAGATTTCTTACATCCATGCCGAAGGTTATCCTGCAGCAGAAATGAAGCATGGTCCCATTGCGTTGATCGACGAAAATATGCCAGTAGTGGTAATAGCTACCAAAGGTTCGATTCTCGAAAAAACCATTTCCAATATTCAAGAAGTAAAAGCGCGTAAAGGAGTTATTATCGCCATTGTTACCGAAGGCGACATCGAAGTTAAAACAATGGCCGATTATGTGATTGAAATTCCAGATACAGAAGAAGCTTTGGTGCCTTTATTAGCAACTATTCCATTGCAATTATTGTCTTATCATATTGCTATTATGAGGGGTTGTAATGTTGACCAACCAAGAAATTTAGCAAAGAGTGTTACGGTAGAATAATACTTGTTTTAACTCCTATTAAAAAGCCGCTTGAATTTTCAAGCGGCTTTTTAATTTGAAAAATTCGATTAAAATCAACATTTCTAAATTCCTCCAAAATGCTAATATGTTTATAACCTTATGCTTGCAAAAAGGCATCTGTGAAACTTATTTTATTCTAAATAATTGTAAATCAGCCTATTAAATTAGCAGTAAAATTTACTACAAAATCAATTGTGGAAAACTTATTTTGTATGAGGCATTTACATTGGGTAAAATTGTAAAAACCCTAAAAACCAAATATGAAAAAAATCATTCAACAAGTGCTTGATTTTCCGCAATCGGTTAATCAGCAAATTTTCAAAGGACGCATCAACGATGCAGTAGATTCGTTTGATGGTCAGAATGGAGTGAGGTCTTATGTGAGCTCAATTTACGAGTATATTGCATTCGCTGTTTTTGTGTGGATGGAGTACAATTTATTAATGGCTGCTTACACTTACTTAACAGGTACAGCTACAGGAATAGAAAAAGCAGGAAGTTTGTTAACGATCGCGTTATTAATTTTATCTGCTTTTCCGATTGCACAATTAATTAGGGCAAGAGGAAATTCATTTAATTCATCTCACAGCGGAATGGTTAGTTTTGTTTTCAATGATTTTGTGAAAACAAACATTCGTTTAGTTGGAGAAGTAGTGGCTATCATGGCATTATTTTCGGCATTTAATTTTACCTTATCGTTCTTGTTGGATCAGGATTTATTTAATCCAGCAACATCGGGTGCAAACTTATTATCACCAATGGCACCTTTAGCAACTTTACCGATGAATTTATTAGCAGGCATTATGGCTCACTTTAAATTTGATGGAATTACAGACATGATCAACGGCGCAATGGCTTATAGAATGGACAATAGCGCAGGTATCTATTATGGTAATTTTGTTTGGGATGTGAGAGATTGGGCATTGGTATTAGGATCATATGTAAATGTAATGGTTGGTTTAATTATGATGTATATTAGTTTAGCGATATACGGTTATATCTATGGTATCATCTCAAGTGTGATTGCATGGATTGCAAATCCATCATTCCCTATTTCAATGAGAAATAAATAATAGCATATATCACAACAAAAAAGCCGCTTGAATTTTCAAGCGGCTTTTTTGTTTAAGTATATTTTAACTTATGCTTTTTCGTAACGCTCTGTTACTGCATCCCAATTAATCACATTGAAAAATGCAGTCATATAATCTGGGCGTCTGTTTTGATACTTTAAATAATAAGCATGTTCCCAAACATCCATTCCTAAAATTGGTGTGCCTTTTACTTCAGCAATATCCATTAAAGGGTTATCCTGATTAGGAGTTGAACAGATCGCTAATTTATGATCTGCGCCTACAATTAACCAAGCCCATCCAGATCCAAAACGAGTGGCACCTGCTGCAGCAAATTTAGTTTTGAATTCGTCGAAGCTGCCAAAAGCTGCATTGATTGCATCTGCTAATTTTCCGCTTGGCGCGCCACCTTTATTTGGACTCATGATAGACCAAAACATAGAATGGTTGAAATGTCCACCACCATTGTTTCTCACGGCCATTGGATATTTTGAAATTGATTTACAAATTTCTTCGATGCTCAATTTTTCTGCATCGGTTCCTGCAATGGCATTGTTTAAATTAGTAACATATGCTGCATGATGTTTACCATGGTGAATTTCCATAGTCATTTTGTCGATATGCGGTTCTAAAGCATCGACTGCATAAGATAATGCGGGTAAGGTAAAAGCCATATTTTCTTTGTTTTTAATTGTTAAATTCTTGATGCAAATATAAATAAAAACCAGTCGTTATTCTGCTCTTTTATTTAGAAAGAAAGCCTGCATGATTGCTTTACTCTCTTCTGCTAACACGCCAACTTTTACAATTGTTTTAGGGTGTAATATTTTTTCTCCAAAGCTTGCATATCCGCGTTTTTCGTCGAGTGTTCCAATCACAATTTTTCCGATGTGTGTCCAGTAAGATGCACCTGCGCACATGACACAGGGCTCTACCGTTACATAAAGGGTACATTCGGGTAAATATTTTGCGGCTAAAAAATTAGATGCAGCGGTAAAGGCTTGCATTTCTGCATGAGCCGTAACATCGGTGAGTCTTTCGGTTAGGTTATGTGCTTTGGCTATTATTTTATTTTGACAAACAATGATGGCGCCGATCGGCACTTCATCTGCTTCAAAAGCAAGTTGCGCTTGTTTGAGCGCTTCGTTCATAAAATATTCGTCCGAAAATAAAGTATAGCTCATATTGAGATTAGTATTTGTATTTTTGGTAAAAATAGAAAAATGATTCAGGTAAATTTAGCAAAGGGGAAAGAAAAACCAGTAAAACATCACCACAGTTGGGTGTTTTCGGGTGCAATAGCCAAAGTGTTAGGCCAGCCCGCCAATGGCGATTTAGTGAGGGTGAACGATTTCAACGGACAATTTTTGGCTTACGGTTATTATAATCAAGCTTCTAAAATCACGGTTCGTTTATTGGCTTGGTCCGAATCCGAAATAATAGATGAGCAGTGGTGGTTTCAAAAAATATTTAAATCGATTGAGCGAAGAAAAGAAGGCATCGATTTAAATGCGACCGATAGTTACCGTTTAATATTTTCCGAGGCAGACGAATTACCCGGATTAATTGTAGATCAATACCAAGATTATTTAGTTTGTCAATTTTTAACATTAGGAATTGATCAAA
The DNA here is from genome assembly GCA_903828245.1 of uncultured bacterium. Classification (GTDB taxonomy): domain Bacteria; phylum Bacteroidota; class Bacteroidia; order Sphingobacteriales; family Sphingobacteriaceae; genus CAIKLP01. Next base: position 51,919 of record CAIKLP010000030.1, read on the forward strand.
GAAAACAAATTATCATCGATGCGCTTGTTAAAATTTTAAATCCAAAAGGAATTTTTGAACGCAGCGATGCATCGGCTAGAATACTAGAAGGATTAAGCGTTTCGAGCGGTTTACTTTATGGATCTATTCCAACTGAGCCTATTTTAATCAAAGAAAATAATATTCATTTTTTAGTAGATGTAAACGAAGGACAGAAGTCGGGTTACTTTTTAGATCAAAGAGAAAATCGTGCATACTTAGCCAATTTTGCAAAAGGTAAAAATGTATTGGATTGTTTTTCTTATTC
>CAIKLP010000031.1 GCA_903828245.1 uncultured bacterium
GGTTTGGCACCTCGATGTCGGCTCGTCACATCCTGGGGCTGGAGAAGGTCCCAAGGGTTAGGCTGTTCGCCTATTAAAGTGGCACGCGAGCTGGGTTCAGAACGTCGCGAGACAGTTCGGTCCCTATCTGTTGTGGGCGTAAGAAATTTGAGTGGACCTGACCTTAGTACGAGAGGACCGGGTTGGACCAGCCGCTGGTGTATCTGTTGTGCCGCCAGGTGCAGCGCAGAGTAGCTAAGCTGGGATGAGATAAGCGCTGAAAGCATCTAAGTGCGAAACTCACCACAAGATGAGATTTCTATGAGGGATGTTGTAGACTACGACGTTGATAGGCTGTAGATGTAAAGCTAGTAATAGCAAAGTCGAGCAGTACTAATTACCCGAAAGCTTTCTTCGAGCGATTTTTGTACCCCTACGGGGAAACTTCTTTCAAGTAAATGTCATTGATAACAGTAGGTTATCAAATAAGAAAATATAGGCAGCTTGCGTATGTTTGAAAAAACACGCCAAAGCCAAAGATATTTAGGTGACTATAGCGTGGGTGTCCACCTCTTCCCATTCCGAACAGAGAAGTTAAGCCCCACAGCGCCAATGGTACTGCAGTAAAATGTGGGAGAGTAGGTCGTTGCCAAATTTTATTCAAGCCCAGATCAGCAATGTTCTGGGCTTTTTTTTTGAATTTATTATAAGATTACCAATAGTATAATATTATTAGGTCTATTCTAAAACTTAATATCGATTATCGGGTTTAATCTTTACCTTTGTAATTATAATTTTTTTAAATCCTTATATACCTTTAATGAAGTTTTTTGCTGAGCAACGTGGAGAAGTGATGAAACATATCGAACAATTTGTGTTCGATAATATATTTACCTACCTCAAACAAGTCGAAGAAAATTGGCATCCAAGCGATTTCTTACCAGATACCCAAAATAGTAGCTTTATTGCAGATTTAAAAGATTTACAATCTTCTGCAAAAGAATTACCCTACGATTTAATAGCCGTATTAATTGGTGATACCATTACCGAAGAAGCATTGCCTACTTACGAAACTTGGCTTTCTCAAATTTCGGGTGTTTCTAAAGAACACAATGGCGGTTGGAATAAATGGTTGCGTTACTGGACTGCCGAAGAAAACCGTCACGGCGATTTATTAAACAAATACTTATACCTATCTGGTAGGGTAAATATGAAACAATTAGAAATTTCTACTCAATATTTATTAGCAGACGGAATGGAAATTGGAACAGGAACCGATCCGTACCGAAACTTTATTTATACTTCTTTTCAAGAAACAGCTACCAATATTTCGCACAGACGCGTTGCTTCATTAGCTAAGGCCAATGGCGATCCAACGCTGGCTAAAATGTGTGCCGTTATTGCAGCAGACGAGGCAAGACATGCCAAAGCCTATAAAACATTTGTCAGTAAAATTTTAGAAGTGGATACGAGCGAAATGCTGGTTGCTTTTGAAGTGATGATGAGAAATAAAATTGTGATGCCTGCGCATTTTTTAAGAGAAGCAGGCGTAAAAATGGGCGAAACTTTCGATCATTTTTCTGATGCAGCCCAAAGATTAGGCATTTACACCTCTGCAGATTATATTCAAATCTTAGTGGATTTAATAGAAGAGTGGAAAGTAGATAGCTTATCAGATTTAACCGATTCGGGTGAAAAAGCCAGAGATTATTTAATGGCTTTACCAGACAGGTTAACGCGTATTGCACAACGCATGAAAACTCCAGAATTACAATATAAGTTTAGCTGGATTACTGCTTAAATTATTTACATAATTGATTCATTTCCGACAGAATATTTTTTATTCTGTTGGAATTTCGAATGTTTCTTTCCAATAGCGCCGGTTCTTTTTGTAATTGCTTAACCAATACTATGTTTTGGTTCAAGAAAATTGCTTTTTCTTCCTTACTTATTGATAATAGGCAAGTAATTGGAAAAAGATCATGTTCATAAATCATGTCCTTTAAGCTATTTTTCTTATCCGAATTCCAATCAACGATATTTATATCGCTGCAAATTGCATAAGATCTAGCATCATCCGAAAAAGAAGTATTGGTAAATATGTAACCTTTAAAATCTTTATAAAACCCTTTGTTTTTGATGTCGTTAAACCTTGAGTGAATGTACAAGGGAACTTTCACATCACACTTTAAGTCTAATCTGTTATGGTATTTGCATTCAATTAGAATCGTTTCTTGATTGTTACTTGCTATAACATCTATTTCATGTGAAACACATTTACCCTCCACATACTGACCGACTTTAACATGATAACCCTTGCTTTTGAATAACTCTGCAATAAATTGCTCAAACGCAAAGCCAGCTGGGCCTAATTCTAAAATACCTTGTTTTAACTTATAACGAGCGGCACTTAATTTCTCTTTCTTTTTTAATAATTTAAATGCATGCTGAAAGATCTGGTATTTTGGAAGTCCATTTTTTAATTCCCGTTTAATTTCTTCTGTTATTTCATTTGCAAAAAACAAACTTGCACCTGCTTTCATCAAAGAAGACCTAAGTCGATCTTCGGAAAACTTTATAGATTGACCTTCTGAGTTTGTGATATAAATCTCTTCGTTTTTCATGTTAGCTAATATAATCATTATATTGTCTGTATGAATAATAATCAACCTCCTAATACCTTATCGCTTCAGTTTTTTGGCGCTGCAAAAGCCGTAACAGGCAGCAAGCATTTAATTCAAACAGCAACAGGACAAAATATTTTATTAGACTGTGGTTTGATTCAAGATGATTCTGCAGAAGTTGATCATCAAAATAGATTTTTCGATTTTAAACCTGCAATGATAGATTTTTTATTTTTATCACATGCCCATATTGACCATTCAGGTAACATTCCGAATTTAGTTAAGCAAGGCTTCAAAGGGCCTATTTTTATGACTGCAGGCACTGCAGACATATTAAGAATTATGCTAGCCGACTCTGCAAAAATTCAAGAGTCAGAAGTGAATTCTAAAAACAAAAAAAAGCATTCAAATAATAAGCAAATACAACAGCCGCTATATGATATGGAGGATGTTGAAAGTACATTTTCACAAATACAAATATTGCCAATGGGTAAACGTACTAATATAGCCAAACACATTGACTGTATGTTTACGGATGCTGGTCATATTTTAGGCAGCGCATGTCTGTCTTTATTTATTCAAGAAGGCAAAAACGAAAAAACTATTTTTTATTCGGGAGATGTAGGTCGTTATAATGATCGAATTTTAAAAGCACCAGCCAAATTTCCACAGGCGGACTATATTTTATTAGAATCAACATATGGTGATAGACTGCATGACCATACCCTAGATGCCGAAGCAAAATTGTTAGAGATAATACAACAAACATGTATAGTAAATAAAGGAAATCTGATTATACCTGCTTTTAGTTTAGGGCGTACACAAGAAATTGTTTATGCGCTTGATTGCATGAAAACTGCGGGTAAGTTACCGGCTCTAAAAATATTTGTTGATAGTCCTTTAGCAACTAATGCAACAAAAATTATGCGCTTGCATCCTGAGTATTTTAATGAAGATATTAGGGAATACATGCACAGCGATGAGGATCCTTTTGGTTTTGCTAGTTTGAGATATGTTCAAACGGTACAAGAATCAAAAAGTATCAATGATTTAACGGAGCCATGTATTATTATAGCTGCGTCAGGAATGATGGAAGCGGGTAGAATTAAACATCATTTGGTGAATAATATTGCAAATGCGGCAAACACTATTTTAATTGTTGGCTATTGTGCGGAAAACACTTTAGGCGCAAAGCTTTTAAATGGAGCAAAAGAAGTGGAACTTTACCATAAAAGATTTAAAGTGAGTGCTACCATTGCACAAATTAGTTCTTACAGCGCACATTCAGATTACCAAGAGCTTTTAAAGTTTATGGCTTGCCAAGATCCTGCAAAAGTTAAAGAAGTATATTTAGTGCATGGGGATCTTGCTGCTCAGGAAAACTTACAAAACGAGTTGATGAAAGTTGGTTTTCAAAATGTAAAAATACCTGATCGTTTGGATAGGGTTGTGTTATTATAAAAAAAGCGCCAGATTCGGCGCTTTTTTTATTTACATATTTCTTCTGTATTGTCCGCCTACTGCATAGAGGGCATTCGATATTTGCCCAATCGAGCAATATTTACTGACTTCCATTAAGGATTCGAAAATATTGCCATTGCTAATGGCTTGTTGTTGTAAGTTTTTCAATAATTCTTCTTTTTTACTTGAATTTCTTTGATGAAATTGCTCCAAGGCATTAATTTGAAATTGTTTTTCTGCTTCGGTTGCACGAATAACTTCTGAAGGAACAATGGTAGGAGATCCGTTTTTATTTAAAAAGGTATTTACCCCTACTATTGGAAATTCTCCATTATGTTTAAGTGTTTCGTAATACAAAGATTCTTCTTGTATTTTACCTCGTTGATACATAGTTTCCATTGCGCCTAACACACCACCTCTATCCGAAATTCTTTTGAACTCTTCTAAAACAGCTGCTTCTACCAAGTCGGTTAGCTCTTCTATAATAAAGGCGCCTTGTAAAGGGTTCTCGTTTTTCGCTAATCCCAATTCTCGGTTAATAATCAATTGTATAGCCATTGCGCGTCTTACAGACTCCTCTGTAGGTGTTGTAATGGCTTCGTCGTAAGCATTAGTATGTAAAGAATTACAGTTATCGTAAATCGCATACAATGCTTGCAAGGTAGTTCTGATATCGTTGAAATCTATTTCTTGCGCATGTAAAGACCTGCCCGATGTTTGGATATGGTATTTGAGTTTTTGAGAACGATCGTTTCCTTTATATTTATATTTAATGGCTTTAGCCCAAATTCTTCTGGCAACTCTTCCGATTACTGCATATTCTGGATCGATTCCATTAGAAAAGAAGAAAGAAAGGTTTGGTGCAAAATCATCAATTTTCATGCCTCTACTTAAATAATATTCTACAAATGTAAAACCATTACTTAAAGTGAAAGCGAGCTGAGATATAGGATTTGCGCCAGCTTCGGCAATATGGTATCCCGAAATAGAAACAGAATAAAAATTCCTTACCTGTTGATCAATAAAATACTTTTGAATATCGCCCATCATTCTTAAGGCAAATTCGGTAGAAAAAATACAGGTATTTTGCGCTTGATCTTCTTTTAAGATATCTGCTTGTACGGTACCTCTTACGCTTGCAATTGCTTTGGCTTTTATTTGCTGATAAACATCGGCAGGCAACACTTGATCGCCCGAAACGCCTAATAGCATTAAACCTAAGCCGTTATTTCCTATAGGTAATTCGCCTTGATAAAGTGGTCTTGGAATGCCTAATTTTTGATAAATGGCATTGATTTTAGCTTCTACTTCTTTTTCCAGTCCATTTGCTTTGATATAAATCTCGCATTGCTGATCAATCGCCGCATTCATGAAAAAGCCAAGCAACATAGGTGCAGGGCCGTTGATTGTCATAGAAACCGAAGTGCTCGGCGAACATAAATCAAATCCTGAATATAATTTTTTAGCATCATCTATGGTGGCAATGCTTACACCCGCATTACCAATTTTTCCATAAATATCTGGTCTAACATGTGGATCTTCTCCATATAATGTTACCGAGTCGAATGCGGTAGAAAGCCTATGTGCAGGCTGTCCTAACGAAACGTAATGAAATCTTTTATTGGTTCTTTCGGGCCCACCTTCGCCAGCAAACATTCTGGTTGGATCTTCTCCATCTCTTTTCAATGGGAATACACCCGCTGCGTATGGAAATTCGCCGGGTACATTTTCTGTAAGCAACCAATTCAACACATCGCCCCATGCCTCATACCTTGGTAAAGAAATTTTAGGGATTTGTAGTTTTGATAAACTCTCGTAAAAAAGTGGTTGTTTAATTTCCTTACCGCGTACTTCGTAGCTGAAAAATTCGGCTTTGTATTTTTGTAAAGTGGCTGGCCATTCGTTGAGTAAGCGTTTGCAATCAAAATGCAATTGTTCGCTTAATTGCTCGAATCTTTGTTCGAGTGGCGCGGTTTCAATGGCATTGTTTTTAGTTTCGTTTAAAAGGGTAATGGTGCCTCTTAATTGAAACATATTTTGCGCAATTTTTACTTGCTCTTTTACCCACAAATGGTAGGCTGCGTTGGCTTCTGCAATTTCGGCTAAGTACCTGGTTCTATCGGGCGGAATGATATAAATCTTTTCAGATTTGGCTGCCGATAAAGGTAATTTAGATTTAAATTCAATACCAGTTTTAGTGCTGATGGTATGAATCAAAGCAGAATACAAAGCATTCATGCCTGGGTCGTTGAATTGCGAAGCCATGGTACCAAAAACAGGTACCGCATCGTCTGCTAAATCAAATTGCTGGTGATTTCTTTTGTATTGTTTTTTAACATCACGAAGGGCATCTAAAGCGCCTCGTTTATCAAATTTATTAATGGCAACTACATCGGCAAAATCAAGCATATCGATTTTTTCTAATTGCGTAGCGGCGCCAAATTCTGGCGTCATTACATATAAAGAAACATCGCAATGCTCGGTAATTTCTGTATCCGATTGTCCAATTCCAGAAGTTTCTACAATGATTAAATCGTAGGCAGCAGCTTTACAAATATCAATCGCTTCTTGCACATATTTAGAAAGGGCTAAATTGGCTTGTCTAGTAGCTAAAGAGCGCATATACACCCTTGGATTATTAATCGAATTCATGCGAATACGATCACCTAATAATGCGCCACCTGTTTTTCTTTTAGAAGGATCGACCGAAATTATGGCAATAGATTTATCTTCAAAGTCAATTAAATAGCGCCTTACAAGCTCATCTACCAAAGATGACTTTCCTGCACCTCCGGTGCCAGTAATACCTAAAACCGGTATTTTTTTACCATTAATTAATTGCTGAATTTCTTTTAAAAAATGTTCGGCATTTGCTGGAAAGTTTTCGGCAACGGTAATTGCATGCGCAATTTTAGCAGCTTCTTTATTTTGAATTACTTCAATGCTACCATCAATTTGATTCCTGGTTAAGAAATCACATTGTTGCATCATATCGTTGATCATGCCTTGCAAGCCCATTTTTCTACCATCGTCTGGAGAATAAATTTTTGCAATCCCATAATTTTGTAATTCTTTAATTTCAGTTGGTAAAATTACACCTCCACCTCCTGCAAATATTTTTATATGTCCAGCGCCTTTTTCTTTTAATAAATCGAACATATAACGAAAATATTCGTTGTGTCCGCCTTGATAAGAAGTCATCGCAATTCCTTGTACGTCTTCTTGAATGGCACAGTTTACGACTTCTTCTACAGAACGATTATGGCCAAGGTGAATTACTTCTGCACCAGATGATTGTAAAATGCGGCGCATAATATTGATGGTTGCATCGTGCCCGTCAAATAAAGACGCGGCCGTTACAAATCGAATCGTATTTTTAGGTTTATAAACTTCAATTGTTTCCATAGGTGGATATTCGGTATAATTACCAAAAATAAGAAAAAATTGGCCTAATAGCGGTTTTAGGCCTTTAATTCCTTTAAAGGTATTTTTATTAAAATTGATGGTGGATATTAAAAATTAAAACTATTGATTATCAGAAAGTTAATTCTAATATTGTATTTTTTTAGCAATAGATGCAACCTTTAGCCGCCTTTAACCATCTTATAAGTAATGACGCCAAAACAAGAAGATAAATTAACAGAATTTAGGTTAATTGAAGGGTGTGTAAAAGGAGATAGGCGTTCGCAAGAATTATTATATCAGTTATTTGCTAAAAAAATGTTTGGTATATGTTTGCGTTATACAAATGATGAATTTGAAGCACAAGAGGTCTTACAAATAGGATTTATTAAGTTGTTTGATAAAATAAAGGCCTTTAAGAACGAAGGCTCATTCGAAGGTTACCTCAGGAAAATAATGGTCAATACCGCCATCGAATATTTTAGAAAAAAAGAAAGAGGTTTATCTTTTCTTGAATTAGCAAGTGCCAGTTCGGAAAGTTTGCCAAGCAACCCAACGGCTGTTTTTGAACAAAAAGATTTAATAAAATTAATACAAGGTTTAGCACCCGGTTTTAGAATGGTATTTAATTTGTTTGCCATAGAAGGTTATTCGCATCAAGAAATTGCAGAACAATTAAGCATATCAGAGGGGACTTCTAAATCGCAATTGGCAAGGGCCAGGATAATATTACAAGAACGCTTAAAAAAGCTAGAAAAATTAAGTCATGAGCCAATCAGGTAAAAATAAAATTGATCAATTATTCGAAGAGTCACTGCGCGACTATACTGCTGCAGTGGAGCCCGAAGTATGGTCGAAGATTGACCAACAATTAGCTAAGAAAAACCAAAACAACATTTACTTAAAGTATGCTGCTGCTGTAGCAATCCTTATCGGCTTTGTATTAGTTTTTCAGTTCAATGATATTTTAAAGCCAAAGCAAATCGAAAACCTGGCTATCGTTGAACAGGCAAGCATAGCGCATGAAACTCCACATTCCATTTCAGTTCAAACAAAACCGTTAACTACTAAAATTAAAAAGTTAAGCGATCCAAGAATTGCGGGTGTAGTAGAAGTAAAATCAAAAGCAAATAAATCTATTAAAGCAAGCAAAAAATCGATTATTGAGCTTCAGCCTAAATCGCCTATTAGAACCAATGCGGAGATACAAGCAATAGAATTATTGAAGCAATTAGAGGTGCAACAAGCACAGCAACAAAAACCTACCGAAGAAGAATCTAAGCCAATAGTACCAGTTAAAATAACTGCTCAACCAAGCAATGTGGCTATGCATACTGGTTCCAAAAAAGAAATTAATTCGGTTTTTGGCGTTGCTGCTTATATTGCTCAAAAAGTCTTCGGTAATTCGAACTTAGAGCTAATTGCCATTAATAACATGCCCAATGGCGCTAGAAAATTATCCTTAAATTTGGGTATTGTAAAAGTGAATCAAATAAAAAATAATAAATAGTATGAAAAAAATAAGTTCAAGCATCTTAATGGTGATTGCCTGTGTAGGAATTTCTTTTGCACAACAAAAAACAGTTATTATTAAATCGGATGCCTTAGTTGCTCCGGTAGCACCTCCGGTTCCTCCTGCAGCTCCAGCAGTTGTTGCAGGACCTGCTAAGCAAGTAAAAATGATTCGCATCGAAAAAAATGCAGATGGCTCGAATGTACCTGAAACAATGATTATCCAATCAGATTCGCTAATTGGCTCAGGCAAGCAAGTAAAAATGATTCGCATCGAAAAAAATAACCAAATGAGGGGAGGAGCTCCTTCGCAAATGACTATCACCATTGATTCTACTGTTGATGGTAAAAGACAAGTGAAGATCATTCGCATGGAGAAAAATGGCGATCGTAAAATGCGTGCTGGTAAAGGAATGCGTCGTAATAATGCAAATGAAAATACCGTAATGATTTATTCTGATGGAAAAGTAAACATCGACTCTTTAATTAAATTAGACACGACTCAGATTTCTATTTTAAATAAAAAAATTGTCATTATTGGTGATCAAGAAGTTCAACAAATTTATTTTGAAAAAGACACCCTAGGCGATTTCTTTGATCATTCGGAATTCAATAAAGAATTTAAAGACTTCGATAAAGAATTTAAAGGCTACAAAAAAAACCGCTCAAACGGAGATCGTAAAGCGAAAAAAAGTGCGAAAAAATTCAAGGATGACAGAGGTGGTTTAGAATTGAGCATCGGCTACAATGCTTGGCTAGACAATGGCTCAACAGCAATGTCTTTGTCTAACAATAATTTAGAATTGATCAATAGTAAATCTACGCATGTGAATGTATCGTATGTAAATTATTTTAAAATTTATAAAAACTTTATCCAGTTTTCTGCGGGTGTGGGTATTGATTGGAACAACTATCGTTTTAGTAAAAATATTACCTTAAGTCCAAAATCAGATTCGATGAATCTTGTGGTAGATAATATCAATTATTCAAAAAATAAATTGATGGCTAAATATGTAACGGTGCCATTGCAATTGCATTTTGCAACTAAGCCGAATAAAAAGGGCGACATGCTTGGTGTTGCTGGCGGTGTAGAGCTTGGCTATTTATTAAACGGCCGACAAAAACAAATCAGCGAAGAAAAAGGAAAGCAAAAAATTGATGATGATTATAATTTGGCTGATTTAAGATTAGGATATACCCTTTGTGCAAACTATGGCAATACGGGTATTTACGCAAAATATTATCCAAATAGTACGTTTAAAGAAACGCAAGGACCAAATTTAAATACCTTTTGCATTGGAGTTAAATTTGGATTAGATTAAATATTGTTTTGTTTATTGCATACAAAAGCCCCTCTTGCATAGGAGGGGCTTTGTTTATTTAAAGGGTTTAGTATATTTGTTTTCAAATTAAAATGAACAGAAAAATGAAAAGATTAAGTCTGCTTTTATTGGTTACCTTAATATTCAATAGCAAAATCACCTCTGCACAAACATTGGTAAATGCTGGATTTGAGAATTGGACCAATGTGATTTTGTTTAATGAACCAACCGGTTATGTAAGTTCGAATTATTTCTCAATTATTTTAGGAACAGGTGGTTTGCCAAGAGCCAATGTATCTAAATCTGCAGGTATTAAGCATGCTGGTAATTTCGCTGCAAAATTAGAATCTTATGCGCAAAACACAGGGGATAGTTTAGGTGTACCAGGTTTATTAATTACCGGTAGTTTAAACATTGCTAGTGCGGCAATTACTCCAGGTTTCCCTTATGTTGGAAGGCCTGCAGAGCTTCGTGGATATTATAAATATGCACAAGGCTTATCTACCGATTCTGGTACCGCATTGGTTTCTTTAATGAAAAGGAATATACTTACAGGGCAGCAAGAAGCCGTTGCCGTTGGCTTTGGTGTTTTTTCAAATAAAACTACCTTCGGCGAGTTTAGCGTTCCATTGTTTTATGCAAGTAACGAAATGCCCGATACCGCAATCATTGTTTTTAGTACAACAAGTTCTTTATCGACCGATTCTGCTGCCTTAACTAGCGCACCAGTAGGGTCTATTTTATACTTAGATGATTTATCTTTTTATGGAAGTGTGGCAGCCGGCTTAGAAAGCATAGATGCATTATTGCAAGTGAGCACCTATCCAAATCCAAGTTCAGATTTAGTAAATATTACATTTGTACAGAAGGCAGCAGGAGCAGGTCAATTAACCATTAGAGACTTAACAGGTAAATTAATTTATCAGCAGGCAATTCAATTAGCAGCAGGTAAAAATGAAATTCCAGTAGCCACTAAAGATTGGGATTCGGGCTTATATTTATATCAAATAAATACACCAGAAGGAATCGTTAACCGATCGCTATCGGTGATTAAATAATTTGATTTGTGTCTGAAATTTTATTGATCTGAGTTTTGTTTTTAATCAAAACTCGCGGCATAAAAAAAAGCGTTGAATTTCTTCAACGCTTTTTTTATAATCTTTTTTGAAATTAAATAGATTCTGCTAATACAATTACTTTGTTGTTTAATACTTCTATTACACCACCCGTAATTTCGAATTCCATTTTGCCATCTTTACCAGTTAATTTAACCATGCCTTTTTCAAGAGTTGAAATAATAGGCGCGTGGTTATTTAATACTTCAAAAGAACCCTTTGCCCCTGGAACAGAGACAGCGCTTACTTCTCCGGAGAATACTTTTTTATCTGGTGTTAATATATCTAATTGCATGGGTTCGATTTATTTAAAATAAATTAAGCGTTTGCTTCAGCTAATAATTTCTTACCTTTTTCTATAGCTTCTTCAATAGTTCCAACTAAGTTGAAAGCCATTTCTGGAATCTCGTCAACTTCACCATTCATGATCATGTTAAATCCTTTGATGGTTTCTTTGATGTCTACTAATACGCCTTTTAAGCCTGTAAATTGTTCTGCCACATGGAAAGGTTGAGATAAAAATCTTTGTACTCTTCTCGCTCTAGAAACAATTAATTTATCTTCTTCAGATAATTCATCCATACCTAAAATAGCAATGATATCTTGTAATTCTTTGTAACGTTGTAAAATCATTTTTACACGTTGTGCACAACCATAATGTTCGTCGCCAATTACTTCTGGAGATAAAATTCTTGAAGTAGAATCTAATGGATCTACTGCAGGATAAATTCCTAATTCAGCAATTTTTCTACTTAATACTGTTGTAGCATCAAGATGGGCAAATGTAGTAGCTGGTGCAGGGTCAGTTAAGTCATCGGCAGGAACATAAACTGCTTGTACCGATGTAATAGATCCTCTTTTAGTAGAAGTAATTCGCTCTTGCATCATACCCATTTCTGTTGCCAATGTTGGTTGGTAACCTACCGCAGATGGCATACGACCTAATAAAGCCGACACCTCAGAACCTGCTTGGGTAAATCTGAAAATGTTATCGATAAAGAATAAGATGTCTTTTCCACCTGATTGCTCATCGCCATCACGGAAATATTCTGCAATTGTTAAACCAGACAAGGCAACACGCGCACGTGCTCCAGGAGGCTCATTCATTTGTCCGAAAACAAATGTTGCTTTAGATTCCTTTAATGCGTTTTTATCTACTTTGGTTAAATCCCAATCGCCATTTTCCATAGCATGTTTGAAATCTTCTCCGTAGCGAATAATATTAGCTTCAATCATCTCTCTTAATAAGTCGTTACCTTCACGGGTACGCTCACCAACTCCTGCGAATACAGAAAGACCATCGTATGCTTTTGCGATATTGTTAATTAATTCTTGAATTAATACGGTTTTACCTACACCGGCACCACCAAACAATCCAATTTTACCACCTTTTGCGTAAGGCTCTAATAAGTCAATTACTTTAATACCTGTAAATAAAATCTCGGTTTCGGTAGATAAATCTTCGAAACGAGGTGGTTTATTATGGATTGCACGACCACCTTCTGTAGATAGGTTTTCCATACCATCGATGGCTTCTCCTACCACATTGAATAATCTTCCTTTGATTCCTTCGCCGATAGGCATTTTAATAGGAGAGGTAGTATCAATTACATCCATTCCACGAACTAATCCGTCTGTAGAATCCATTGCAATGGTACGCACGCGGTCTTCTCCTAAATGTTGCTGACATTCTAAAACGATTTTTTGACCGTTTTCTTTCATTACGTACATCGCATCTAAGATGTTAGGTAATTTAGCGTTCTCAGCAGCAAAACTTACATCGACAACTGGACCGATAATCTGTGCAATTTTCCCAATATTTGGCATGTTTATTTGTATTTTTTGTTAAAAATAATCCTTAAAAAGGCGTTTTTTTGATGTCGCAAAGTTAATTTTTCTATCCTAAAGTTCAAACCTTTTCTGTAAATAATTTCAAATTTTGTACCGATTTTTTATTAAGCATCTAAATGCTTGTTTTAGGGCCATTGAATGCTATTTCCAAGGCTATTGCTAATTTGACTTAAAAGAGTTTAAAATTTATTGAAAAATCGTGAAAAAGCCCTTTTGAAAAATAAATTCCTATAAATCAAGCCTTAAAAAAAATGTGGAAAATTAGCCAAAAAGGAGCGAAGCATATCCTTAACTTTGAATCTACAATTTTGTCAATATGCCCGACTTTTCACATTTACATGTTCATACGCAGTTTTCTCTTTTAGATGGGGCAGCAGATGTAAAGAAGCTTTTCAAAAAAGCGGCTGCCGATGGCATGAAAGCCATGGCGATTACCGATCATGGTAATATGTTTGGTGTTTTTAAGTTTGTGGCCGAAGCGGCTAAACACAATGTAAAACCCATTGTGGGTTGTGAATTCTATGTGGTTGAAAATAGACATAAGCGACAATTTACCAAAGACGATCGCGATCAAAGATTTCATCAATTATTATTAGCCAAAAATCCCAAGGGTTATCAAAATTTATTGAAACTCTGTTCGCTGGGATACATCGATGGTTTATATGGAAAATATCCTCGCATCGATAAAGAATTAATTTTACAATACCACGAAGGCTTAATCGCTACAACCTGCTGTATTGGGGCTTCGGTGCCTAAAGCGATTTTAAGAAAAGGCGAACAAGAGGCCGAAAAAGAATTTAAATGGTGGCTTGATATTTTTGGCGAAGATTATTATGTTGAATTGCAAAGGCATGATATGCAAGAGCAAGAAAAAGTGAATCAAGTATTATTAGGCTTTGCAAAAAAATATAATGTAAAAGTAATTGCCTCTAATGATGCACATTATGTAGATCAAAAAGATTCGAATGCGCACGATATTTTATTATGTATCAATACCGGTGAAAAGCAAAGTACACCAACTATGAAAGAGTTTTCGGATGACGAAACTTTTACAAAAGGGAGAAGGTTTGCTTTTTATAACGATCAATTTTATTTCAAAACACAAGCAGAAATGAATAAATTGTTTCAAGATATTCCAGAGGCAATTGATAATACAAACGAGATTGTAGAAAAGGTAGAACACCTGAAACTAAAGCAAGACATCATGTTGCCGAATTTTCAAATTCCAACTAATTTTACTTCTCAAGATGAATATTTACATCATTTAACTTATACAGGTGCCAAAGAAAGGTACCGAGATATTTCTCCAGAAATAGAAGAGCGTTTGAATTTTGAATTGCATACCATTCGTACCATGGGTTTTGCAGGTTATTTTTTAATTGTAGCAGATTTTATCAAGGCAGGCAGAGACATTGGTGTTTTTGTTGGTCCTGGAAGGGGCTCTGCGGCTGGTTCTGCGGTGGCTTATTGTATCGGTATCACCAATATAGATCCAATAAAATACAATTTACTTTTTGAGCGTTTTTTAAATCCAGACAGAAAGTCGATGCCCGATATTGATACCGATTTTGATGATGAAGGCAGACAGAAAGTAATCGATTATGTAGTCGAAAAATATGGTAAAAATCAAGTTGCGCAAATTGTAACGTACGGTACCATGGCTGCAAAAATGAGTATCAAAGATGTAGCGCGTGTAATGGATTTGCCTTTGCAAGAATCTAACGCGCTGGCAAAATTGGTACCCGATAAACCTGGCACAGAATTGAACAGGGTGATGTTGGCAAACATCGATGGTCCAGGCGGATTAAAAGAGGTCGAGGCTTATCAGCCAGAAGACATGGAGAATATAAAAACCTTGCGCGAAATTTATAAATCAAAAGATTTAAAAGCAGATGTACTTCGCGAGGCCTTAATTTTAGAGGGTTCTGTGCGTGGAACAGGAATTCATGCAGCAGGAATTATTATTGCTCCTAAAGATTTAACAGAAATTATTCCTGTTGCCACTTCTAAAGAAACAGAATTACTCATTACCCAATACGATGGTAAAGTAATCGAAGATGCGGGCGTCATTAAAATGGACTTTTTAGGATTAAAAACGCTCACCATTATTCGAGATGCTTTAGTCATGATCAAAAAAAATAAAGGGATCGAAATTGATATCGATAAAATTCCTTTAGATGATGCAAAAACATTGGCGCTTTATCAAAGAGGAGATACCAACGGAACTTTTCAGTTTGAATCTCCAGGCATGATGAAACATTTAATCGACCTAAAGCCCGATAAATTCGAAGATTTAATTGCCATGAACGCCTTGTATAGACCAGGCCCTATTCAATATATTCCAAAGTTTATTGCCAGAAAACATGGCAGAGAACTAGTAAGTTACGACTTACCAGAAATGGAAGAGTATTTAAGCGATACTTATGGAATTACGGTTTACCAAGAACAGGTGATGTTGCTTTCTCAAAAAATTGGTGGCTTTACCAAAGGTCAAGCAGATACTTTACGAAAAGCAATGGGAAAAAAAGACCGTCAAATTCTAGATGGTTTAAAAAGTACCTTTATCAATGGTGCAATAGAAAAAGGCTTAAACGAAACGGCATTAAATAAAATTTGGACCGACTGGGAAGCCTTTGCTTCTTATGCTTTCAATAAATCACATTCTACTTGTTATGCATTTGTTGCCTTTCAAACGGCCTATTTAAAAGCGCATTATCCTGCAGAATTCATGTCTTCTGTTTTGACGCATAATTTAAATAATATTGATAAAATTACTTTCTTTATGGAAGAAGCACGCCGAATGAATATTTCGGTTTTAGGGCCCGACATTAATGAAAGTATTTATCCTTTTTCGGTTAACGAAGTGGGGCAAATTAGATTTGGCTTAGGCGCAATTAAAGGCGTAGGAGAAGCAGCAGTGCAATCCATCATTGAAGAGCGAGATCAAAAGGGCCGGTTTTCTTCGGTGTTTGATTTAGTGCGAAGAATTAATTTAAGAACAGCCAATAAAAAAACTTTCGAATCTTTGGCGCAAGCTGGCGCGTTTGATTCTTTTGGCATTCATAGGGCAGCATACTTTAATGTAGAAAGCAACGAATCGCAAACTACGCTCGAAAAACTCATTCGTTTTGGGGCAAATTACCAAGATAGTTTAACTACTTCGCAGTCTTCGCTTTTTGGTGCAGGAACAGCGGCACATATTCCAGAACCTAAATTACCAAGCTGCGAGGAGTGGGGATTTTTACAAAAATTACGATTCGAAAAAGAGGTGGTTGGATTTTATATTTCGGGTCACCCATTAGATGAATACAAATTTGAATTGAGCAATTTTTGTTCGGCAACTATTGCAGATTTAAAAATGGTCCAAAAGTTTGCAGGCAATTCTAATTCTTTTATTAATAATAAAGCATCCGATTCGGAAGGGGATCTTGGGCAAACGGTGCAAGAACAAGATATCGAGCGCTTCGACCAAATGAAAAACAGAGAGTTGGCAGTTGCAGGCATGATTACTATTGCTTCACACAGAACCACCAAAACAGGTAAGCCTTATGGCACTTTTATGTTGGAAGATTACCAAGAAAGCCACGAAATAGCTTTGTTTGGAGAAGATTACATTAAATTCAAACAATTTATCACCGATGGTTATTTCTTATATATCAAAGGGAAGATTCAAGAGCGATATGGCAGAAAAGGGGAATGGGAGTTTAAAGTGAATTTTATGCAATTGTTACCAGAAGTGAGGGATAAAATGGCTAAAAATATGACCATATATATTTATCTTAGCGACTTAAACGAAGCGGTGGTAGACAACATTACTGAATTGATTGAACAAAACAACCAATTAGATTTACCACGTAACTGTAATTTAAAAATTGGAATTATAGATACAGAAGAGGGTATTTCGGTAGAGGTGCCGAGTAGGAAATTTAAAATCAATCCTACTAACGAATTTATGCAAGGCCTCTCTAAATTAAATGGAGTAAATTACAGATTGAATTAATAAATAATAGAATTTAAACATATAAATAAAAAAATCATGGCATTAGAAATAACAGATGCAAATTTTGACGAATTAGTCATGAAATCGGATAAACCCGTATTAGTAGACTTTTGGGCAGAATGGTGCGGACCCTGCAGAATGGTTGGCCCTGTTGTAGAAGAGCTTGCTAAAGAATACGAAGGCAGAGCAATTATTGGCAAAGTAAATGTAGATAACAACCCCGAAATTTCTATGAAATTCGGTATCAGAAACATTCCTGCTTTATTATATTTTAAAAACGGTGAAATTGTAGACAAACAAATTGGCGCAGTTCCTAAAAATGTTTTAGCGCAAAAACTAGATGCGCAAATGTAATTAAGCACTATTTATTTTTAGATGCGTTAGCCTTTTGGGGCTAACGCATTTTTTGTAATAATGATAGCAATAATTTTTAATGAAAGATTTTTCGGCACTCAAAGAATTACAGCAGTTTAAAAACCTCGAATACCTTGCAAAGCAAGTAGTAGAAGGCTTTGTGACGGGTATGCATAAAAGTCCTTTTCATGGATTTTCTGTAGAGTTTGCCGAACATAGATCATACAATCCTGGCGATAGCATTAAAAATATAGATTGGAAACTTTTCGGTAAAACAGAAAAGTTATATGCTAAAAGATATGAAGAAGAAACCAATTTAAGGTGTCACCTAGTCTTAGATATTTCTTCTTCGATGTATTATCCAGCCTCAAAAGAAAATAAAATAAGGTTTGCCACATTATCGGCAGCAGCGCTTATTATTTTATTGAAAAAACAAAGGGATGCATTTGCGCTTACCATGTTCGACAATGAAATACAATTTTCTTCCGATGCAAAGTCTACTACAACGCATCAAAAAAACTTATTTTTTGAGTTAGAAAAGGCTTTAGGGGAGGCTCCAATTCAAGCTAAAACAGCACTTCCAGAGGTGTTAAGTAGTTTGGCCGATCGAATTCCCAAAAGATCTTTGGTGATTATTTTATCAGACTTTTTTCAAAAAAATGAAAACCATGAGCAGATGTTTGCCGCATTGCAGCATTTAAAATACAATCAAAACGAAGTGGTTTTATTTCATATCATGGACGAAAAAACAGAGCTTGATTTAAATTTTAATACCCAACAAATTGAATTTGTAGATATAGAAAATGGCGAGGTTTTAAAGTTAAACACCAATAGCATTCAACAGCAATATCAAGAAAGCATCAAGTTATATTTAACCGAATTGCAAGCTAAATGCTATCAATATAAAATTGATTTTGTTCCAAGCAATATTACAGAAGGTTTTGATAAGGTATTGACAAACTTTTTAATTAAGCGCAGTAAAATGCATTAATTTTTATTAGAAATTTTTTCGAGGGCAGCGAGTATAATGGCACAAGCCGATTGAATCTCTTCGGTGCTGATCGTCAATGGGGGCGCTATTCTCATCGAATCATCGCAATGTAAAAACCAATCTACAATAAGGCCATTTTCGATACATTCATCTATTACCTTTTTATTGAATTCGAAATCTTTTAATTGCATAGCAAGCATTAATCCTTGCCCTCTAACCGCAATAATTTCGGGATGTATCAGTAATGTTTTAAATAAATTTCCTTTGTCAATTACACTTTCAATCAAGTTTTCTGATTCCAGTACTTCGAGCGTTGCCAATGCAGCTGCACAATTAATAGGATGTCCACCAAATGTTGTGATATGTCCAAGAATAGGATTTTCTTTTAAGGCATTCATAATTGCAGCCGAAGAAATAAAAGCGCCCATTGGCATGCCGCCACCTAATGCTTTTGCCAAAACTAAAATATCGGGAACAATATCGTAATGCTCGAATGCCGAAAATTTTCCGCTACGCCCAATGCCACATTGTATTTCATCTAATACCAATAAAGTACCAGTTTCGGTACATTTTGCACGAAGTGCTTTCCAATATGCTTTGTTTGCAATTTTAATTCCTGCTTCGCCTTGAATGGTTTCTATAAATATTGCAGCTGTTTTATTGCTGATTTTTTCGAGCTCCGTTATTTCTCCAAACGCAATAAAATGAATATCGGGTAATAATGGTCGATAGGCTTGTTTAAAAGTTTCGTTACCCATAATACTCAAAGCACCGTGGGTGCTTCCATGATAGGAATTTTTACATGCAATGATTTCGGATCTACCGGTATATCTTTTGGCGAGTTTCATGGCGCCTTCAATGGCTTCTGAGCCGGAGTTGACTAAATAGATACTAGACAAGTTAGTAGGCAATAGCGAAGCTAATTTTGCCGCCAAAAGGGTTTGAGGCGTTTGAATATACTCGCCATAAACCATTAAATGTAAATAGCGGTCGGCTTGATTTTTAATGGCTTCAATTACCTTTGGGTGTCTGTGGCCAATAGAACTAACGCCAATACCAGAAATAAGGTCGAGGTATTTTTTACCATCTTGGTCAATAAGATATAATCCTTGTGCATGGGTAATTTCAAGCGACAAAGGAAAATCTGTTGTTTGCGCATTATGGTTTAAAAAAAGCTGCCTCAAGTTTAACATATTCAAAAATACAAATAATCTCTAAAGGATTGTTAAATTTGAAATATGGTCCAAGAATTTTCTACTACCGCAACTGCTCATTTTCGCTGGATAGATATTGTCAATCCAAGTTTAGCAGAGTTACAAAATGTGGCTACCGAATTTAGTTTACATGCTACTTCTGTTCAAGATTGTTTAGATCCAGATCACTTGCCCAAAGTGGAAGAGTTTGAACATTTCTTATTTATCATTACTCGAATTTATGATCAGGAACAAAAGTCTGATGCCGATACCATTCAAGAAGTAAGCAGAAAGATTGCTATTTTTTGCGGGAAAGATTTCATCATTACTATACATAGAAGTGAGCAACCATTTTTGGCAATTTTACATGAGAAAAATGTATTGCAA
>CAIKLP010000032.1 GCA_903828245.1 uncultured bacterium
AAAATTTAATAATTATAAAAAATATGACACTCAAAGAAATGAACAAGTTCAAAATAATCAGAAATAAAAAAACAATATTATTTTTTTTACTATTGAATTCTAGTATTTCAATGGCACAATCAAAAAAAGATCAAATTGAAACGTTAAAGCTAAGAATAGATAGCTTAAATTCGGTAATATATGTTGAGCGAAACTCCTCAAGCCAAAATATACTAAACCTTGATTCTAAAATTTCTGTTCTTGAAGCCAAAATTGATTCATTAAGCTTAATGCTAAAGAATAACAAAGATTCCCTTTACAAAAAAGAACTAGAATGTAGTAATTTTAATACTACATTTGGTAAAATAAATAACGATTTAGCAATACTTGAAACTAGACTAGATAGTTTAAAAAAAGTTCAATCAAAGAATATAGAAGAAATAAATAATGCTGACGAGATTATTGCTTCTGAGTTTGTTAAAAAATTTTATTCTTCACTCGAATTGACTCCTGAATTAAATAAAAAACATTATAGCGAAGGTGGAGTAAAATTTAATATGAACAAATTCAATTCATGTATTGATATAAATTCAATCTATTCTAAGAAGAGAATATCAAATTTAACAGGAGATTATCATGACGCATTTAATATAAAATTACTAAATTTTGATTCTTTAAGATTAAATAATAATATTATAGAGCTAATTGCAATAGTTGAATATCAAATATACGAGGTGGGTACATTTCAAAATGAAGAAAAATTAATTATTAACATAAATCAAGGTAACCTTACATTAAAAAAATGGGTGGATTTAAAAGTTAAAAAAATGGTAGTTGCCGAATATGAAGGCTTAGAAAACTTTAAAGAAGTTGATTTTTACAAGATGTTAGGTAGTTTAAATAAATAACCAGCCCTTACATCACATTAGCTGATATGAAGGGTTCGGTGGTAATTTGAACAATTAAATGATAAAAAAAGTTAAAAACTATTTATTCAATATAATTTCATTTATCTGCTGTACGTTTTCTGTACATGCGCAAACTACTATTTTACCTGTTAATTCTTATGGCGTTTGGGATAGATCAAATGCCTATAACATTTCAGTAGATACCGATTACAATTATTTGCGGGGCAAAAGCGCCGATGTAAACTGGGAAGATGTGCAAGCGAATAATTCAAATCAATACGATTGGTCTGCAAT
Organism: uncultured bacterium; assembly: GCA_903828245.1. GTDB lineage: Bacteria > Bacteroidota > Bacteroidia > Sphingobacteriales > Sphingobacteriaceae > CAIKLP01. The sequence goes on from CAIKLP010000032.1 coordinate 1,182, forward strand.
TCAAACTATTTTACAAGCAGCATACCTCAACAATCAAATGGTTAACATAAGCGTAGGAGTGGGTCCCGATGCCCCAGCTTGGATTTACGCAAATGGCGTACCTAGTGTGCTTACGAACGATACGCAACATCCAAATTGGACACAATACCCATATTATTTAGATACCAACTATAAATCATATTATTTCAATATGATAGAGAGTTTTGGTAATTTTTTACGATCACAACCAGCAAATTTATTTAATCATATTGCATACATTCAAGTAAAAACGGGATGCACAGGAGATGAGGTTGCCTATAAGGGTACACCGCTTAATGCTACTTATACTATTTCCGAAAATCAATGGCGTACATTCCGTTTAGAAGTTTTCGAAAAATTTAGATTGACATTTAATACAGGAAATAGTAATACCCAAATTGGATTGCTATTTAATAATATTGATCCTGTTGACGAACCTTTAGAATGGCAATGGGTAAGCAATAATATTACTTATGGATTTGGCATAAAAGGCGGAGCATACGCAAGAGGGCATCATCTTACAGACGAATTAGATTTTAAAACCACTTGGACACCTTATCTGGTGAATCCGCTAGGTTTACATTTATTTTCTGCTGCAGAAATGGATCAAACATGGACAAAACCATTGTACCAAATTAATGTTCCATTAGGATTTTATTGGGGTGCATTAAGCGGGCTGAATACGGGTCTTTCTGTTTGGCTCGTTACTCAAAGTGCTTTGCAAGAAGCACAAGCTAGACCAGCATTACATGATGTTTTTAAGCTATTCAATAAATATGCAAAACAAGTATATCCTAGTACTGCAGCTGCTGCATATTCCATTTTTCACGAAGGTTTAAATTCACAAAACACTGTTAAATTTCCAGAAAATATTTTTGGTGCAGCCAATAAGCAAAATCAGGCTCGATATATTGCTATTTGCAATGCCTATACAAGCCGCGGTGCTCAAATGGATGATGTGTATTCGGCAACTCAAGGACAAGTATATCAGCGTGATCAGCAAACAGGTTATAACGATGCAGGTTGGAATATAGAGGAAGGAAATTACGAAAGATGGATAACGCAAATAAATCCAAATGAAACGTCTATTGGTCTTTTTAGAGTAAGAGGTATTATTAATGCTAGCTCATCAATATACGACCGTTTTGCACGTTCTTTTGAAAACAGTACCGGAAAAAATACCATGTATTTTAAATTTAATGCCGAGGTATTTAGCCTTTCGGATCCAGACAGTTTAACAATTAAAATTACCTGGCTCGATAAAAATTTAAATTCGACTTGGGCATTAAAATATTATAATGCATCGGGCTTACAAACTGCTGTAAATATTATAGGTACTGGCGATAATCAATGGAAGACAACAAACGTAACAATTCATAATCCAGTGATTACACAAAATGGTGTGTTAGGTGCTGATTTTATGTTGGTAAATACAGATAATATAGACGATATTTTTCATGGTGTTGAAGTGGATATTACGCGAACAGGCACCTTATCTTCTATTAATCATAATACTGAAAACGCGGAGACATTAATTTTTCCAAATCCAACATCGGCTATCATTTATTGGAATAAAAATAGGGCATTAGATGAAATTATTATTTATAATTCAAAAGGGCAAGTAGTTTCAAGCGTTAATAATCCTCAAAACAATTCATTAAGTTTATTGAATTTAGAAAAAGGGATTTATTTTATTGAATTTATAAAAGAGAAAAAAAGCGTATTAACTAAGAAAGTAATTAAAGAATAATAGGCCACACCGCATAAATAATTGCTCAATATTTTGTAAATTCTGCTTAGTGCTTAAATAAAAACCATCCTTTATCATTTTTTTTTATTCAAATTAATGTGAAAATTGCATTTATGCTAGACGATTCGAATTTAAATAAATTTGGCAATTTCAAACCCAATACTTATCTTTGGCGTTAGTATTTAATATTTATCAAAAATATGATTATTTCTTTTGGAAATAAAGAAACAGAGAAGATATGGAATGGAGAGCGAATAAAAAGCCTGCCATTGGAGATACAGGAAATTGGCAGAAGAAAATTAAGGATGTTAAATAATTCTATCAATATTGCCGATTTAAAAATTCCTCCATCTAATCGACTTGAAAAATTAGGTGGAAATTATAATGGTTTCTATAGCATCAGAGTTGACGACCAGTGGAGAATCATTTTTCAATGGAAGAATTCAAATACATACGAGGTTAAATTATTAGATTATCACTAAAATGAAAAAGTTAAAGAACATACATCCAGGAGAAATTCTCTTAGAAGAATTTCTAAAACCTTTATTTATTTCGCAATACCAATTAGCAATGGACTTGGGAATTCCACAATCAAGAGTTTCCCAAATAATTAAAGGAAATCGCAGAATAACAGCCGACACCGCGTTAAGAATTGCTCAATATTTTGGTAACTCTGCTAAATTTTGGTTAGGGCTTCAAGACGATTTTGATTTGGAAGAAGAAAAAGAAGCTATGGAGTATTTATTGAAAACGATACCGAAAGCACAAATCAACGTAGCATAACAAGCGAAATCCAAACCATTGGAACTCACACTGAATATGATAAAATTAACGCATCTAAAATTTAATAGCAATGGATATTCGACCAATTAGAACCAAAAAAGACTATCAATTAGCGCTATCAAGACTTGAATTAATTTTTGACGCTAAGAAAAATAGCAAACAAGGTGACGAACTAGAAATACTAAGTATTCTTATTGAAAAATATGAAGACGAACATTACGCAATTGGTAAGACTAATCCATAGCAGTATGAACATTCCAACAGAAGTCTTAATTCAAGCTTATAAATAACTTATGAATTACCTAACCTTAAAAACGATGTGGAGGTTTTAGCCGGTAAGGATTGTTTGAAATGAAATAAAAAACGCAACATGAAACACTTGCTAACTAAGCTCGTTTTCCAGTCTAGGTATTGGATTCTTTTTATTTGTTTGAATGCTAATTTAGCTGCGAATGCGCAGACTTTCGTTAATCTTGAATCTGGAGCATTCTTTACCAATACCAATGATATACGCTACGGCAGTAACGGAACTTTATTTTCGCTAAAAAATGATTTTCAAACTCCAGTAAGTCCATTTTTAAGATTGCGCATTGGTTTTTTAACAGATGAAAAAAATCATTTTTCAATGCTATATGCTCCTTTAAAAATTGTAGAAACGGGAACTCTTGCAAACGATATTTTATTTGATGGAAATAACTTTAAAGCTAATATGCCAATAGAAGCTGTTTACATGTTTAATTCTTATCGCTTTACCTACAATAGAAGAATCATTAGTAAAGACAATTTTAATTTTGGCCTTGGTTTATCTGCTAAAATTAGAGATGCTGGAGTTTCGTTAAAAAACAGCGAGCTTTTTAAAGAAAACTTTAATGTTGGTTTTGCTCCACTTATTAACTTAATAGCCAATTGGGATATCTCTCAAAAAATGGGTGTTAATTTTTTTGGAGAAGGCATAGCCGCAAGTAAAGGTAGAGCAATAGATATTTCCTTATCTGGAAGATATACTTTCTCTGAAAGCCTACAAGGCAACTTTGGCTATAGACTGCTAGAAGGCGGTGCAAACGGAACAGAGCGATATAATTTTATTCAACTTCATTTTATTTTTGCTAGTTTAAACTACTCCATAAATTAAAACAAATGAATTACCTAACCGAGTGCCTTGCTTGCAATTCCACTAATTTTGCTGCCTTTGAGCAAACCATTGCCATGATGCATCAAAATTTACCAGCAAAATATAATTTTGACAAGTGCAATAATTGTGGTTTGGTTTTTTTAAACCCTCGGGTAGATGAAATTGTACTTGGGGAATTTTACACTTCAGCTTATTTACCTTACCGCGTAGAAGAAGCCTGGGGAAAATATGCTTCGTTTGTAAAAAAAGATCAATTGCAAATTGATAAAGCAAGGGTGCAACGTATTATTAAACACTGCAAGCCTAGTAATCAAAGTAGAATACTAGACATTGGTTGTGGTAAGCCTACTTTTTTAGCTGCGCTGCGAGATAGTATAAATGCAAATCTTATTGGTTTAGATTTTAGTGAAGAAGGTTGGAAAAATGACCGCGAATTATACCACAACATCGACCTAAGAACTGGAGAAATTGCAGACTTAGGCAACGAAAAACCAATGGATGTAATCACCATGTGGCATTATTTAGAACATGATTACCAACCACAACAACACCTCAATCAATTACTTCAATATGCGCATGCGCAAACTCGCCTGGTTATAGAGGTGCCAAATTTTGACAGTTATACGCGTAAGAAATTTGGCAAACATTGGTCAGGTTACCATACGCCCCGACATACGGCACTTTATTCGCCAAATAATATAGCATTGATGTTAAAAAATAGCGGATGGGAAGTGGAAGAAATTTTAACCTATGGAACTTTGCATCCTTATACACTCCATTGGATGAGCCGCATGGAACAAAAGGGAATTAATTGGTCGGCCTCAATGGAGCCCAAGTTTATAGGCTATGTAATAGGCATGATTTTAAATGCACCCATTTATTTGTTACAGAAATATTTTTCGATGGGATTTATGACCATTATTGCTAAGCCAATAAAAGGAAATTAGTTTTTTAAATAAGGAGCTAGTAAATCTTTACCTTCCCAAATACCGATAGTTTTATAGGGTTGAAACCGAGTAAACATTTCTTCTTTATACCAATCTAATTGATGTGTTTTTTTGATGGCCTCGCGATGCTCTACACTATTGTATGCATAATTTTTTAGCGCGTCTAGGTTTTCCCAAACACTAAATGTAGCCATTTGCACAACTGGCGCTTCGCCAACACCTTTGGTATAAATAAGACCTGCGCAACCACGCGCTATAGGCTTTTGAGATATGGGCACATATCGCCAAAATTTAAATAATTTACTTGGCTTAATAGTGGCACGCGTAATAACCGCAATGAGCGGATTGTTTGTATCTAAATTTTCGGAAGGGGTAAAAGGATTTCCGCCAGACCAAAATCCTTTGGTTTGAAAAGGTTTCATAAAAATGGTCCACTGCTCAATAGACTTTGCTTGATACTTTTTGTAAATGGCTGAATGATTAAAAAAATCGTTAGCGGCTTGTTCATTTTCCCATACGACTAGTAAAGCATAAACGCCCCAATCTGGAAACACACTAAAACCCGCGTCTCTGCCGCTACCCATGAGTTTATAAAAATGAAGCCCAGGGCTTTTTGCAAGATAAGCATGCGCAAATTGCATTTGACCAAAAGCCCACACTTTAGCGCTTAAGTTTGCAAATCGAAATAGGGTAAGCGTAGTAATAGTAGCCATTGTGTTGCAATTTAATAAAATAATATAAACGGTCAACCTAACAATTCCTTGACATTCTTATAACCCAAACATTATCTAGTCTTAATGTTTAGTTTAAATGAGTAGACTCTCTTTATGGTTGAAAAACTATAAATTATATGAAACTAAAATCACTTCTTTTATCAGGCTTAACCGTGGTCATATTGAGTGTAATGGGCTCAAAAACCCAAGCGCAAATTAGCCCACAATTAATTGGTAGATTTTCTACTGGTGTTTATGATAAAACAGCAGCAGAAATTTCTGCTTACGATGTAAAATCGAAAAGATTATTTGTAAACAATGGTGCAGACACCTCTATAAAGGTGGTAAACATTAGCAATCCTGCTAGTCCAGTGCTACTAAGTGTTATTTCTTTAAAACCTTACGGAAGTGATGTTACTTCTATCGCTAGTAAAAACGGAATTATTGCAGCTGCAGTGATCGATTCTTTAGGTAAAACAGAAAATGGTAAAGTAGTATTTTTTAATGCAAGTACACTTGCTTACATTTCTCAAGTAGATGTAGGTGCAAACCCCGACATGGTTACTTTTAGTCCAGATGGTAAGCGTGTGTTAGTTGCTAACGAAGGCGAGCCTAACAACGATTACACAATAGATAGAGAAGGTTCTGTGAGCATTATCAATATATCTAATGGTGTAGCTAACCTTACCCAAGCAAATGTGCAAACGGCTGGTTTTACCCAATTCAATAATCAAACTATAGATAGAAGAATTAAAATTACGGGTCGCATTCAACAAGCGGGTGTATTTTTACGCAACTCAACAGTAGCAGAAGATTTAGAACCAGAATATGTTGCGATATCTGATGATTCGCAAACTGCTTGGGCAACTTGTCAAGAAAATAATTGTATTGCAGAAATAAATATTGCTACTGCAACTGTTACTAGATTAATTCCACTAGGTTATAAGAATCATAATTTAGCTGGTAATGGTATTGATGCGAGTGATAATGGAGCTGTTATAAATATTGCTAACTACCCTGTATTAGGTATGTATCAGCCAGATGCAATTACATACATGAAAGCTGGCGGAACAGATTATTTAATTTCTGCTAACGAAGGAGATGTGCGTGCAGATTGGGGTACAGCTAATAACGAGGAAATTCGTTTTGGTAATGCTTTGTATGTAGTAGATACTGCAAAATTTGGTGGCGTGGCTAATGTAACTGCAATGAAAGCTCTTACCGCAATGGGTCGTTTAAATGTAACCAGTAAATATGGTGATTTTAATAATGATGGAAAATTTGATTCGGTGTTTTGTTATGGAGCGCGTTCATTTTCTATTTGGAATGCAAACACCGGTTCATTAGTTTGGGATAGTAAAGATGAGATCGAAAAACGTATTGCACTTTTATACCCTAGTAATTTTAACGCAAGTCATACAAATAACACTAAAGATAATAGAAGTGATGATAAAGGTCCAGAACCAGAAGCATTAACCATTGGTAAAATTATGGATTCTACTTATGCTTTTATCGGACTAGAAAGAATTGGTGGCGTAATGATTTATAACATTACCAATCCTGCCAATCCTTATTTTGTAAACTACATTAATACACGAGATTTTGCAGTTACTCCAGGTGCTGGAACACTTGCTACGGTTGGCGATTTAGGTCCAGAAGGAATTGTATTTGTGCCTGCAGCACAAAGCCCTAATGGAAAAGATATGTTAATATTATCTAACGAAATTAGTGGTACCGTTGCACTTATTCAATTAAATAGTAGATCGGTATTTCAAATGCAAATTTTACATTCTTCAGATATGGAGAGCAGTGTAGCTGCAGTTGTTGATGCGCCTAATTTTGCAGCAATTGTTGATAAATTAGAAGACGAACACGTGAATACCTTAATACTTTCTTCTGGAGATAATACATTGCCTGGTCCATTTTTATCGGCTGGTGAAGATCCTTCAGTTCAAACGGCTTTACGTAGTACTGCCTCAAGTTATTACGCAGGAACGCAAGCAGTTCGTCCAGCTATTGGTCGTCCAGATATTGCCATCATGAACATTATTGGTTATAATGCTTCGGCATTAGGTAACCACGAATTTGATTTAGGTACTTCGGAATTAAATGGTCAAATTGGTGTAGATATTAGAAGCAGTGGATCCGACAAACGTTGGCTTGGTGCACAGTTTCCTTATGTAAGTGCCAACTTAGATTTTAGTCAAGATGCAAATTTAAATTATTTATATACCAAAGAAATTTTAAGAGATACTGCATTTAAAACATCAGTAAATATTTCCGCAAACTCACAAAAGAAAGGTATTGCATCATCGATCATTATTGATCGCAGTGGCCAAAAAATTGGAGTTGTTGGAGTAACAACACAAGTACTTGCAAAAATTTCATCGCCAGGTGCTACAACCGTTAAAGGCCCGCAAGTAGATAATATGCCAGCCTTAGCGGCAATTTTACAACCATATATTGATTCGTTAATTATTAAACAAAATGTCAATAAAATAATTTTATTAGCGCATTTACAACAAATTGCTAACGAAAAAGCTTTGGCACCTTTATTAAGAGATGTAGACATTATTATTTCTGGTGGTAACCATGCATTTACTGCAGATGGTAACGACAGATTAATTGCTGGACATGTTGCTACAGAAAAATATCCAATTCGCGCTACAAGTAAAATTGGCCAACCAATGGTCATTTTAAATAATACCAGTGAATGGAAATATGTAGGAAGATTTGTTTGTGATTTTGATAATGTCGGATTATTAATTGAAAGAGGATTAGATTCTGCTGTTAATGGCGTGTATGCAAGTGATACAGCTATGGTTACTAAATTATATGGTACTTATGCAAGTGCATTTACAGCAGGAACTAAAGGAGCTAACGTGCGTACAGTATGTGATGCTATTGGTGCGGTAATTGTATTAAAAGATGGAACCATTGTTGGTAAATCTAAAGTATTCTTAGAAGGTCGTAGAAACTTAGTAAGAACAGAAGAAACCAATTTAGGAAACTTATCATCGGATGCTAACTTATGGTATGCTAGAAAATTTGATCCTCAAGTTACGGTATCTATTAAAAATGGTGGTGGTATTCGTTCGGCAGTTGGATTTGTAAATTCTGTTGGTAGCAATGTAATATTAGAACCAACACAAGCAAACCCAAGCGCAAATAAATTAAAAGGAGATGTATCTCGTTTAGATATCGAAAATTCATTGCGTTTCAATAATAAATTAGTGATTGTATCTACTAATTCAAAGGGATTAAAAAGATTATTAGAGCACGGTATTTCGGCTACTAAACCAAATGCTACGCCTGGTCAATTCCCGCAAATTGGTGGTGTTTCGTTTTCATACGATACCACTAAAACTTCGGGTAATAAAATTAATTCAATTGTAATAATTGATTCACTAGGAAATAAAAAAGATACGATTTTACGTAATGGTAAATTAGTAGGCGACACTACTAAAGTTTATAAAGTAGTTACTTTAAATTTCTTAGCCAATGCTTCAGGTCCAGGTTCGCAAGTAGGTGGCGATGGCTATCCTTTCCCAGCGGTAGTAACGGCTAGAGTAGATTTAGATACGGCTATTAAAGCAGCAGGTACAAGTACCTTTGCAGTAATTGGTTCGGAGCAAGATGCATTTGCAGAATATATGTTAGCAAAACACAATACAGCCAATACAGCATTCGGTGCAAGAGATACTACTATAGTAGGTGATACCAGAATTCAATTATTAAACGCTCGCCCTGATGGAATTTTTCCTCCATTATCTGCTTTCAGTTTAATTGGACCTGCAACGAATGCTAGATTAACTGTTAAAGATAACGACACCACTAAAGTTCAAATTTCTTGGCAAGGTGCTACCTCTGCTGTTAAATATAAATGGTTAGCTGATTTACCTGGTGGAAATTTCGCAACACCACTTGTGGCATTAGATGCGGATAACAATGGAAAAGATACTAAGTTAACTGTTACTAAAGGCGCCATCAGTACTTTATTGGGTACTTTAGGTGTTCAAAATAGAGATTCTATTCAAATTATTTGGACGGTTAAAGCAAGTACAGAAGATGTGAACGAAAATTTATTGGCAAGCAATCCATTCAATTTAAAAATGGTTCGTTTATATCCATTAGCAGATTTCAGTTTAATTGGACCTGCAAGCAATGCTAGATTAACAGTTAAAGATAACGATACCACTAAAGTTCAAATTTCTTGGCAAGCAACTACCAACGCTGTTAATTACAAATGGTTAGCAGATTTACCTGGTGGAAATTTCGCTACACCATTAGTCGCATTAGATGCAGATAATAATGGAACAGCTACTAAGTTAACATTAACTAAAGGAGATATTAGTACTTTATTAGGCACTTTAAATATTCCAGCTGGAGATTCGGTTCAAATTATTTGGACGGTTAAAGCAAGTACAGCAAATGTGAACGAAAATTTATTGGCAAGCAATCCATTCAATTTAAAAATGGTTCGTTTGTTAAATGTTGGTGTTCAAAACACAAATTTACAAGATGCTATTAAAGTATATCCAAATCCAACTAATGGTTCTGTTTTCATAGAAACTACGCTTACAAGCCCATCGGTATTTATGTTGATGGATGTAAACGGAAAAGTGATTAAACAAGAAACTTTTGTAGGAAATGTGAAAGTAGCATTAGATGAATTAAACGCAGGTGTTTACTTTATCAAAATTAATACAGCAGATAATAGTATTAATTATAAAGTGATCAAACAATAGTTTAAAACAATCATTCTTTAATGAGTTTGGGTAATGAGAAGCAATTTTTGCTAATCATTGCTCAAACTCATTTTTTTTTAAATATATTTTTTATCAACCAAGCTATTCGAACTTTGATTTTTGAAATGCAACCCCAAGGGCAATAATTTTTTCTTCTATTTCTTTAACAATGGCTTCGGTATCGTCGGTTTGGCTATAAGAGGCTTCTCCAAAAACCACATACGAATCGAAGGGTATCAATAATCTTTCGCCTTTTGGTAAGATTCTTCCCATGCCTGTCATGTACACGGGGATATAGGCAATGTTTGGATGCTTTTTTAAAAGTAGGCCAACGCCTTTTTTAAATTGTTGCATTTTTTGTGGTTCACCTCTCGATCCTTCTGGAAATAAAATAAGCGAATCGCCCTTAACAAGCGAGGCACTCATGGCTTGTATTGGATTTTGTCCTTCGGCGTTTTTGCTTCTTTGAATCAACAAGGCATTGGTAAATAAACGGGTAATAAAAGATTTAAGGGGAGAACTTCCAAAATAATCGCCTGCTGCAACTGGATGTGTTTTTTTTATTTGAGAATAGGATAGTGCAGACATGAGCGCCATGGTATCTATATGGCTATTGTGATTAGCCACCAATATAAATTGTGCGTGCTTATTTAGTTCCGCAACATTAATATATTTTACGCCGACCAAGATGCGTAAAAAATTACGCATGAAAACTTGATAGATCACAAAAAGTAATATGCCTCTCATGTTTAGGAATAATATAAATTATATACGATATGAAAAAACACTACCGATGTAATGGCCAAAGAATCTATTCTATCTAGTATGCCGCCATGTCCGGGTATAAGCGTGCCGGTATCTTTTAAACCAATATCTCTTTTAACCGCCGATACCACTACATCTCCAACAAAACCTGCACATGCAATTACAAAACTCACTACCAAAGATTCAACTTCGCTGAAGGGCGTTAAGAACCTTAAGAAATATCCTAAGACCGTGGTTGTTAATACACCACCAATAAAACCTTCCCAAGTTTTATTCGGGCTTATTTTAGGAATGATGGCATGGCGACCCAATAATTTTCCCCAAGTAAATTGAAACACATCATTAATTTCTGTAATAAAAACTACAAATAACAACAAGCCTCTGCCGCCTGCATTAAAACCAGCTATTGGAGGCAGCGATAATAAAAAAGCTAAATGACTCAATGAAAAAACAGTGAGCATTAATTGGGTTGGTATCACACTCATTGATCGACCAATCTCGGTGGTTTCTCCTCTAATGACCAACATAAAGGAGATAAAAATAAACATGACTACCGGAATAAAAATCACGAACAAATTAAAACAGCCATTATAGGCTAACATAAATTGTATGGGAATGGCGATATAACACCAAATCATTACCCGCCTGTCTACATCTCTTACATTTTTGCTAATGGTCGATATTTCGCGTAGGGCCATAAAAGATAAAAGTCCAAATGCAAAATAGGAGATGATCGGATTAATTACAATGGCAAGAATAAATACCGTTGCCATGGTCCACCACGACTTTGTTCTGAGTTTGAGCTCGATTAAATTTGCCTTGGGTTTTAATTTCCCCCAGATAAAAAATAACAGGGTAGCAAATACCAATAAGCCAATAATTAAAAGGATAATAAAAGTAACCTCTTTGTTTGCAGAAAATTGTGCTAAGTTCATTTTATTTAGGGTTTAAGGTTTTTTTAATTCTGAAAAAAGTACTTAACATTAACAGCAGTATAAGTACTAAAAAAATATAATCGATATAAGGGATAAGCGCTTGGGTAAAATAAAATACCAAACTTAACAAGCCAATTACAAAGGCCCTATCGCTTTTGCCCATAGGCCCGTCATATTGCCTGGTGCCGCTTACCGCTTTTGCTAATATGCCTGCGTATTCATTTAGCACCGACATAAATAAAAAGGCAATAAGGATATAAATTGGTATAGAAAATAATTTTAACAAAGGGAAATAAAGTAAAAAATCGGAAACAACATCTCCGAGTTCGTTTAACACTTCGCCTTTTTTACTTTGCATGTGATAGGTGCTGGCCATCATGCCATCGAGTGCATTTAAAGCCATCCTAATTAAAAGTGCAAGAGGCAAAATCAACAACATGTTTTGATTTGGCTCGAACCAAATTAATAAACCGGTAATGGCCGATAATAAGATGGCCCAACAAGTAATCATGTTAGCACTCACGCCCATTTTAAAAAGAAAATGGAGCAATGGCTTGAGCAATTGTTGAAACTTTGGTTTAATGCTATAAATAGAGATCATGGCTCGGGATTAAATTTTACAAAAGGGTTATCCGAATAGGCTTCGCGTTTGGCGCTAGGGCTAAACTTTTGGTTTTTGATAAAGTAAAATATTTCGTCTCCTATCACATCAAAGCGATAATACATTTCATCGTGGTTAATCCAAGTATAAAAATAATCGTGATAACTTTGGTTTAGGTTTTTGACATCCCATTGAATGGGCCCCATAGCCAACGCGGTGGCTTTGTGCTTGATCATTAATTTTGTTGCATGGCTTTCAATAAGAATACCTATGCTTATTTTTTCTGAAGAAATAGGAGGGTAATTTGTCTCAGAAAATTCTTTCATTATTTTTCCAGCGGCTAAATGAATTAAAAACGGAATGTCTTTTACCAAGGCATAAGGTGCTCTTTCTTGTAAAGGACTTCTATCGTAAAGGATGCTAGCAATATTGTTTGTTGGATGTTGGGCTATCCAATTATTTAAAGTCCAGGCGCCAACGATATATGAAAAAACATGTAATTTTTTGTACTTTTTTAATTGATGCTTAAGCATGAATTTATCTAATTGATCAACGCTATTTGCAATAGAGCGACGTGCAATATAATCGGGTATGTATACATCATAACCTTTATGGAAAAAGTAATCGGCAATTTTTTTGGTGCCTTGAATTTTAGACCCAAATCCAACCAAAATAACAATGGCTTCTTTTTCGGCAAGGGGTTTGGTAAGGCTATCTATGTAAATCCGCTCCTTATTATTTGCTTGAGCAGAAAAACTAAAGAAAACTATTACAATTAGGAGTAAGTTTTTCATCATCAAAAGGGATTTGAATATTCTTAATATACAACTTATAGTTGATTTAGCTCATATAGCTCAAATCAAAGAAGCAAAAGCACATAATGATGTTATATTATTTCTTTTATTTAAATTTAAATTATGAAAAAAACATTTATATCGCTAATAATTACACTAATACTACTAATCGGATCTGTATTTGCAAAGCACGTTAATAAAAAAGAAGCTGCCCAAAAACAAACCCCAATGCAACAATGGGAGGCAACTCCTGCTGGTAAATCTTACAAACAATGGCAAGCATCACCTGCTGGTAAAAAAGTTTATGCCGGAGAAGCCCTCATCCAAAAGCAAATAAAAGATTTTACTAATATGGAAGCAGTAGTTACTTCGCTAACCTTGCCGCCAGGTGCTCGCTTAGGTTTCGGCATAATGGTAAAAATAAAAGGGACAGATTATATTCTTGCTTTTGGACCAGAAAAAACCGGCAAAACTTTTGGAATTAAAAAAGACTTTATGCTATTGCATAGCCTCAAAGTAAACGATAAAATAACCATCAGAAGCCACCATGTTTCGCATGCACCTAAATATGCATATCCAATAATTGCTGGCGACTATATTGCAAAAGGTGGTAAAGTAATGTATAAGCGTGTTATCAAAAAAGGCGCTTGTTAATTTCATTAACCTAAGTTAAGAAATGTATTTTCATTGGGATGCTTTAACTTATCATTTTATATTTAGATGATAACGAAATCAATCTATTCAATGTAATTTTACATTTTTTTATTTTATGACAGACCAAAGCCTTTCGAGTAAAGTAATCTTACCAATGTTGCTTATTGGTATATTGCTGATGACCTCTTGTTACAGCACCTACAGTACTTACAAGGGAAATGTTCACCAACAAGCTATCGGACAAACTAAAAACGAAATTCTTCGTTCTTATGGGGTGCCCGAAAAAACCACAGATGATGCTGCTGGTGGCAGCATCATGATTTACGAAAAATTTACACAAACAACTACTACCAATGTGGGTTCTGCAACCTACCGAAGATCCGCTATTGTAGGCAAAGAAATTTATGGAAATGGCGGATTAATTGCTGGTAACCTTGCACAAGCAGGTACCATAGTTTCTACCAATGGAATTAGTCAAACTTCAACAGATAAAACATTTTGTTACCTTTTTTTAAATAAGGATAATGTTGTGTATGATTTTAAAACTAATTATGGAGCACAGTACGATCAAAACCGATGCTTTAATAAAACAATAACTTGGGTAGGCGTGGGTGTGAGTGCTTTGTTTTTGTATCCTGCAATAGTTACCGTTCCATGGGCAATAATTGAGCAAAAAAAAGCAACAAAAAATGGCATGATTTGCAAATAAAATATTTGTTTTGTTAAATCTTTCTTTAAAGAAAACCTTTGTTATATATTTATGTTCTTAAAAATAGAAAGCTTTGAACTGGGGTTAAATTAACCCAAATCCCATTCATCAAAAAACATAAATGAAAAAACAGCTAATAATCGCCTTATTATCAATTATTTTATGCTCCATAAAAAACGAGGCAAATGCGCAATTGCCTTTTGGTGTTAATTTAGCTGGTGCCGAATTCGGAACTAATTTTCCGGGAACGTATAATGTTGATTATACTTACCCGACCACTGTACAATTAGATTACTATCAAGCCAATGGATTAAATTTAATTCGATTACCCATTAAGTGGGAGCGAATTCAGCCTGTTTTAAATGGTAATTTAAATGAAGCCGAATTAGGAAGAATAAAAAATTTCTTGTTATTGGCGCAAAACCGAAACATGCAAGTAATAATTGATTTGCATAATTATTGCAGATACAATATTAATGGAACAGACAGAATTATAGGATCGACTGATGTAAGTATTGCTAACATCAAAAATTTATGGACAAAATTAGCTTTAGCATTAAATACCGAACCTAATATTTGGGCTTATGGTATAATGAACGAACCCCATGATTTATTAGCAAATGCAACCTGGTTTGATACGGCTCAAGAAATTATTAATGGCATTAGAACAAACGATGTTAATACAAACATATTAGTAGCCGGAGATAGTTGGAGTTCGGCCGAACGTTGGATGCAATACAGTAGTAATTTAAAAAACTTATCCGACCCCGCTAACAAACTTATTTTTGAAGCGCATGTATATTTTGATAAAGACGCCTCTGGTATATATGCTAATACTTACGATAAAGAAGCGGCTTATCCAAATATAGGTGTGGATAGGGTTACTCCTTTTGTAAACTGGCTTAAGATTAATAATCTTAAAGGGTTTATTGGAGAATATGGCGTGCCAGCAAATGATAGCCGATGGTTAGTGGTGCTCAATAATTTTTTAAGTTTTATAAAAGCGAATGGTATTAATGGCACCTATTGGGCAGGCGGTCCTTGGTGGGGTAATTATATACTTTCTCTAGAACCTGTTCTTGGTGTAGCTAAACCACAAATGAATATTTTACTGGATCATCTAAATACAAACCCAACTTCTCCATTTAACAAATTGGTTTGGAGTGATGAATTTGATGGATATGGATTGGTCAATGGTGCAAATTGGTTTCATCAAACGCAACTGCCTAATGGATTGAGTTGGTACAATAGTGAATTACAACATTACACAAATAGTGCAACTAATTCTTTTCGTAAAAATGGAATTTTAAATATAATAGCTAAAAGAGAAAATTTTACAGATCAAGGACAAACAAAACAATTTACTTCTGCCAGATTAAATTCGAAATTTGCTTTTAAATATGGTAGAGTAGAAGTGCGCGCTAAATTACCTACTGGTGCTGGCACTTGGCCCGCCATTTGGATGCTAGGAAAAAATATTATAGAACCAGGCGCTTATTGGACGAATAATTACGGAACCATCAATTGGCCTGCATGCGGAGAAATAGATATAATGGAACATTGGGGAAGCAATCAAAATGTAATCTCTAGTGCGGTGCATCATCCGATAGATGGAAATTTATCGGTTGGAGAATACATTACTAATGCACAAAACAAGCCGAATGTTTCTACCGAATTTAATATTTATGGGCTTGAATGGGATGAACAAAGTATTACTTTTAGTGTGAATGGAATTAACCATTTAACCTATAATCCAATAATAAAAAACCAATACACCTGGCCTTTTGATGCCGAACAATACCTGCTTTTAAATATTGCCATCGAACCCAGAGTAAGCTCCAATTTTGTACAATCAACCATGGAAATTGATTATGTAAGAGTCTATCAAAAAAATGTATTGAACATTGCTAACCAAAGCAATACGCCTATATTTAATTTATATCCTAATCCTTTTACAGACAAATTAACCATAGCATGCAAAGAAAATACTAAGGCTACAGCCGAAATACATTCCATATTAGGGCAAAAATTATATGCTTGCGAATTGAAAGAAGAAAATACCACAATTGATGTAGCTGATTTTCAAAGTGGAATTTATTTTGTTTCAATTATTTCTGAATCAGGAACTAAAACCTATAAAGTAGTAAAGAAATAAGGTTGTTTTAAGCATCTTTTTCCTCAGTTCGGATATTGCGCCTTTTGCCGCCCGTATTAAGTGATATTTCTAAAACCATTTACGATTACTTGAATGTAGATAAAAGCAGTATTTAAAATCAGTGTAAAAGAATTTATTCTTTTACAAATCGATGCACACTGAAGACATCTTTAATGGTTATTCTAATAGAGTAAACGCCAGCAGCTAAATAATCAACATTAACATGGTTCGTATTTAAAGTTGTGTTAACAATTTTTCCGTGCATATCTAAGATCTCTGCTTTATCGGCTGTTTCGCTAAAATATAATATTTCGTTTGCTGGATTCGGATGTATAAAAATTGCCTTAAGATCTGCATTGTTTATGCCAGTACCAACACCAACGTTAACTGTTGCAGAAGCCGAACAACCATTACAATCTGTTGCTGTTACAGAATAAGTTCCTGCAGCAACACCCGTAAGATCTTCTGTAGTTGCTCCGTTAGACCATAGATAAGAAAGGGTGGAAGTATTTTTTCCGTAATGAACTTTAATAAGAGGAGCTCTTGGCGTATTGAGCGGATTTGGAAAATCACCACCACGACCCAGCGTAATGGTAAGTTCTCCATTACTTCCCCAAGGTGTAACACCAGCTACTCCTGTAGCAATAGAATAAGTTAATGTTCCATTAAGTCCTAAATAAAAACCGTAGGTAGCGCCAGCGGGTATGCTTACCGCCGTCATTGGTATGGGTCCACTATAAGATGGCCTTGTTAAAGTTCCTCCCGATGGAACGGTAGCACTTGCATAATTAGCCAATGTAATCCAACCATCTTGATTGGTCATGTGAGGAAGATACGAGCCAGGATAATAATATATCCTGTAACTCTTAGCTGTACCATAATAACTTCCATAACTACCTTGAGAAAATCCGGTAATAGTTAATGGCTTTGTTGTCGTATTAATCAAATTGAACATGATGCCAGTGGAGCCAGTTGCTGTTCCAAAGTTAGCAGCTAAAACAGTAGGTCTAGTACAATTCGATCCAATAATGGATAAATCTACCGCTCCATCTAATGCGCTCGCACTACTTGCCCCAACTACAACTGTTGAAGTAGATACATCACAGAACAAACACGCAGCAGTATCACTTATTGTTGCTTGCGAATTGAAAGCATAAGAAGTGCTGTCTTTACAACCTGCACAAGCAGTATAATTACAATCAACACTCACATTAGCTAATGCATTATAATTACACGATAAAGAATCCATACAACCATATACAACTCCAGCTTGACATACACTGTTAAGAAAGTTAGGTCTATATAAATTGATAGTCGCTAACATTCGCGCCTTTTGATTTTGCGTAAATATATTTCTGCAATCGGTATAATCCATAAAATTCATAAACATTTCTCCATTAGCTCCCGAATTACATATACTAAAGGTGTTAAAAGGAAATGTAGGACATTCATAAGTTGGATCCGACTTGGTTGGCGTATCAGCACACAAATCATCGCCACAATTAGATGCTCCATTGGTAGGGCCCCAAACATGGTATAAGCTTAAATAGTGGCCAATTTCATGCGAGATAGTTTTTATAATAAAAGCGTTACCCCCTGCAGTGCCAATATCGCCAAACCTGGTATAATCAATTACTACACCATCAGCATTAGCAGGTGCACCCGGAAATGTGGAATAACCATTTAATCCATTTAATTGACAAACCCAAATATTTAAATAATTTGCACTATTCCAGGCATTTTTACCTCCATAGGAATTATATTTTACTGCATCAGTTGCTGGATCAAAAATAACTGCAGTAGTTGGCGTTCTGGTAATGCCAGTGGTGGCATTGCCATTCGAATCTAGGCTGGCAAGACAAAACTCGATTTCGCAATCTGCCGCAACAGCAGCAAAAACAGCAGGAGTGGCTGGAGCATCTGCATTTAATCTTCTATAATCTTTATTTAAAATAGCAATTGCCGATAAAATTTGTGCAGTACTAATATTCTGCGTTGCATTAGCATAAACTACATGCACAACAACAGGAATACTAATGATGCTGCGCTTCTTAGCTTTAGCAGTTGGATTATTTTTAATCCATTTTTGTAATACTTGCTCATTTTGCAACATTTTATTGGCTAGTTGTGGATCTTGCATTTTTAAATATTCAAGATATTCCATCGTACCACACTCTTTTTTTTGCGCGGATACAAAAGAATAAGAAAACAAAAATAAAAAGGTAAGTAGTACAACTTTTTTCATGATGTAAAATTTTAAGATGAATAAACCATACTGATTGTATGAGTTCTGTCTTTTAGACAAAAATATTAAGGCAGATAAATAAAAAATTGTAAAAATCGAAAGGGACTTAAATTAGATTTTTAAAACTATCATAGCGCCAATGCTTAAAATCGGAGAAATCGGAGCTGAGCTGGCTGTCTATAAAATATTGTTTGGGAGAGATGCCTATTGCCTCTTTAAAATCTTTACTGAAATGCGCTTGGTCGAAATACTTTAAATAATAGGCAACTTGCGTGAGAGATTCTTCGGAAGTTAAGGGAAAATCTAAAGCCTTTTTGATGCGATGAATTTTGATTAAGTCTTTAGGCGAAATGCCAACATGTTGATTAAAAAGGTTTCGTAGGGTGGTGGGGGTAATATTTAAGACGGAACTAATATCATCCACTTTATACATACTTTCATTAGTAATTAAATGGTGTGCTGCCGAAACCCTTTTATCCATTGTTTCAACAAGCAAATTATCTTTCAAAAATAATTCGATGTTGTTCCTAAATTCTTCATCATTTTTGCTTTCACATAAATGCTCATAGAGTTTATTCACTTCTTCTTTTTTAAATAAATCAAACAAATCTGTTCCACTAGTTTTATTAGTAGAAAGAAGTGCGTCTTTTAAAAACAATTGAAGAACATGCGGATAGAAACCAAATGAAATTTCGCGGTAATTGGGGCTCATTTTTAATAATTGCACTTTATTAATGAGTCCGTAAAGATGAATTTTAGACTGTTTTTGCCAACCCTTGTCTGTTTTAATATGGCAGTCGCCTTCCAAAATAACCGTAATGCCTAACTCTCCATTAGGAACACAACAGTAAATAAATTCTTTGATTCCATTCGACAAATCATAAATATCGGTTAAGTATTTAGCCGAGAGTGGTTTTGATTGATGATTGATTAATCGAAATTTCAAATAGGTATCAATTACAATTTTGGTGAATCAATAAATCTTGTTTATTAAAGATAGGTATTAAAAAACCGTATTACTCTACTCTTTTCAAATCTAAATCTTGAAAATCAAAGCTGAAGTCAATATTTGGAGAAATACCTTTCATTTGAATAGTTTGAGCTTTACCTTTTTCATCTAAAGAAAACTGGGCAAAGGCATCACAATTCATGGCTTGGTATTCCCATTTTATAGCAAAGGTATTATCGTTGTACAAAGCCATTGGTCCATTTAACTTTGGAGAACGAATACATTTAATCCATAATTGCTTATTTTTTTCAATCACTGCTACTTTCCCAAACCATTTGTCGGCATAGATTCCAATAAAGTTTTCATTTTTTACTTTTGAATTTTTTACTAATTCAACTTGTTCCCAGGTTTTTTTTGTGACACTATCTCCTTCATTTTTATCTTCATTTCTCCAAGCGGATATTTTATCTATCCAGGCATGATCATCTAGGCCCAAATAACTGTCTGCAATGGTGTTGGAGACTGCTGAAAAAAGTCCTTCACCGCCATTTTCGGTATTGGTTAAAATGACAATGCCTAAATTTAAATCGGGATACAGGGTTACTTTAGACAGCATACCAGGTAAGGCGCCAGTATGCGAGACTTTTAATTTTCCATTTGCATCTGATAAAAACCAACCCAAGCCATAACCATTAAAATGAGAATTGTATCTAGGGTTTAGATTTGTTTCTAATACTGTATGTATACGCCACATTTCTTGGTGGTTTTTTAAAGAGAACAATGGCGTTTTTAAATCTGTTCCATACATACCTTTATTTAAACGCAGCATCATCCATTTTGACATATCTACCACATTAGATACCATGCCGCCAGCAGCATCTGCCATTCCTATATCATACTTAGCAATTGTTTTGATGCTACCAGATTCGCACGAATGTGGCGTTGCCCAATTATTTTGATTTTTAAATACCTCGCCAACTACCGTATTATTCATTTGTAAAGGTTCGATAATTCGCTTTTGCACAAATAATTCATAACTCATGCCACTAGCTCTTGCAATTACTTCTCCAGCCACCATGTATAATAAATTATCGTAATCAAACTGTGTTCGAAAAGCCGATACAGGTTTAAAATATTGAAAGCAGCCAATCACATCTTTAATGGTAAAGTCCGAACCATCTGGAAAAAACATTAAATCGCCAGCACCTAAACCAAGTCCGCTGCGATGCGTTAACAAATCTTGAATATTAAAATGCTCGGTAACATAATCATCATACATTTTAAATTCAGGAATATGAGTGATTACTTTATCGGTCCATTTTATTTTTCCTTCCTCTTCTAAAATTGCAAGCGCAGTGCTGGTAAAGGCTTTGGTATTAGACGCGATCTGAAAATTAGTATCGTCATTGACGGCTATTTTAGTATTTACATCGGTTACGCCATAACCTTTTGCATGAAATATTTTTCCATCTTTTACCACAGCAACGGCAGCGCCTGCTACTTTAAATTTTAGCAAGGCAGCTGCAACCAAAGAGTCAATTTGTCCTGAGGATATTTGAGCAAAAGTGATGCTAGGATTAACTATGCAAATCAAAAACAAGCAAAGCAGTAATGGGGTCTTTTTTTTCATTGTAATAAAAAATTGAATTCAAAAATCATT
This sequence comes from uncultured bacterium, assembly GCA_903828245.1. GTDB lineage: Bacteria > Bacteroidota > Bacteroidia > Sphingobacteriales > Sphingobacteriaceae > CAIKLP01. The sequence continues at coordinate 22,740 of CAIKLP010000032.1, forward strand.
TGGTCCTAATATAGCTAAATTAAGGTTTTAATGTGTTTTGGCACCTGCTATTTTAAAAAGATTTGGGTATTAGCCCTATTTGTATTTGTTTTCTTAATCTATAGGTAATTTTCAGAAAAATATATTTAAATTGTGTCTTTAATTTTAGAGATGAAAAAATTAATATTCCTCACACTTTTTAGCTGTATCTTTTTTTCTTGCAAAAAAGAAATCAATCATGATACGATATTTGATCAAAACAAATATCCTCAGAAGTGGAAGTTGATTGAAATGGCCGAAAACTTTCAAACCAAAGTAACAACTGGTGCAAATATGCCATGGCAAGAGTCTTATGTATTAGATACCAATGGGACTTTCACAAAAACTCGCCTGCAAGATGGTCATACAAGCCGTGGAACTGGAAGCTTTACTATATTAGAAGATGCAAACGGTAAATACATGCAATTAAAATATGACACACTAAATAATATTATTGGATCATGTTATTCTCAAGAAGAATATTTAAGATTTGTAGCCGATAAATTATTTAGTACTTGGAGCGCATGTGATGGCCCAGGATTATGCTATGAAAGAATTGAGTAAAATGTGATAGCCAATAATTTTTATGAAAGCAGACGGAAACACCGTAAAAGATATTTTAAATAATGTGCCCCCAGATAGGTTGGTAGCTTTTAATAAATTGCACGAAACCATTGTAAAAAGTTTACCAAAAGGTTTTGAAGCAGGCATAAGCTATGGTGGCTTAGGCTATGTGGTGCCTCATAAACTATATCCTGCAGGATACCATTGCAAACCAACAGAGCCTTTGCCTTTTGCTTCTATTGCATCACAAAAAAA
>CAIKLP010000033.1 GCA_903828245.1 uncultured bacterium
CTATCAATTAATTTCTGGCGAACGTAGGTTGCGTGCTAGTAAATTAGCTGGTTTAACCGAAGTGCCAGTTTATATTAGGGCTGCGAATGATCAAGAAATGTTAGAAATGGCATTGATTGAAAACATACAAAGAGAAAATTTAAATGCCATCGAAGTAGCTATTTCATTTCAACGTATGTTAGATGAATGTAGTTTAAAGCAAGAAGAATTAGGCGATCGAGTGGGTAAAAATAGGTCTACCGTTACCAATTATTTAAGACTATTAAAGTTGCCGCCAGTTATTCAGGCAGCCTTAAGAGATTCAAAAATATCGATGGGTCATGCAAGGGCAATGATCTCTATGGACTCTATAGATAAACAGTTGTATGCCTTCGAAGAAGTTTTAAAAAATGATTTATCAGTTCGTAAATTAGAAGATTTAGTGCGCAGCATGTCTGATAAAAATGCAGTTAAATCAACTGATAAAACGAAGAGTCCTGCAGCCAAAGCAGAACAAGCATTTTCTTCGGAATACCAAAGAATTCAATCCGATTTAGCTGCCAAATTTGATGCTAAAGTGAGTTTGAAAGCAGATAAAAGTGGAAGCGGAAGTATTCAAATTCCATTTATTTCTACCGACGATTTAAATAGAATATTAGAAATGTTAGATTGGTAAATGATGCATAAATGGCTACTGTTTTTCAGTTTGTTTATCATCAGCTTTACCCATGCGAAGGCCCAAGCATCAACGCCTTCGGTTGTTTTACTGAATCCACATTCGCCAAATAAAGCGGCTAATTTATCTGCCATGTTGCCTGGTTTAGGGCAAGTCTATAATAAGCAATACTTAAAAGTGCCTGTTTTTTATGCAGGTGCTGCGGGTTTGATTTACGGCATTCGTTGGAATAATTTACAATACAAAAAATATTTAAATGCGTATCGACTAGATGCCGATACCAGTGCCAGCACGCAATCCGAATTTTCGGGTTTGTATTCTGTGGCTAATCTTATTGTCTTAAAAGATTTTTATAGAAGAAATCGAGATTTATCGGCAATTGTTTTGTCTTTGTGGTATGCGGCAAACATAGTAGATGCTTATGTTTATGCACAGTTTTATAATTTCGATGTCAGTGATAATTTAAGTTTGAATGTAAAGCCTTATATCTATCAGCCCGCGTTTAATGCGAGCCCTGGAGCTTTGGCAACTGGTTTAACGCTCACCCTACGTATTAAATAAAATGAAAATTGCATTAATTGGTTTTGGAAAAATGGGTCAAGAAATCGCCAATCTTGCCATTGCAGATGGACACGAAATTGTTTTGAAAATCAATTCGGAGAATGCTGCAGAATTAACAATTGCTAATTTGCAAAAGGCAGAGGTAGCTATTGAGTTTTCTAAGCCTTCATTAGTGGAGTCGCACATACAAATTTGTTTAGCAGCTGGCCTGCCCATTGTTGTTGGCACTACCGCTTGGTACGAAAATTACGATAAAATGGCAAAAGCAGTACAGGCACAAAATGGCACATTATTTCATGCCACTAATTTCAGTATTGGCGTAAATTTATTCTGGAAAATAACCCAAACAGCTGCAAAAATCATTTCGAATTACGATTACCAAGTTCATATAGACGAAATTCATCATACACAAAAATTAGATGCACCCAGTGGCACCGCCATTACAACTGCAGAAATAATTTTACAAGAGATGCGTAATTTATCTTCTTGGACTAACGAAATCGTTACAAAAGACCAATTAAATATTCGAAATAATTCTTCAAATTCGGAGTTATTAATTCGTTCTGTGCGCGAAGAGCAAGTGCCCGGTACGCATACCGTTAGCTTTGAAAACGAAATCGATCAAATTTCGGTTTCACATATTGCGCATAACCGAAAAGGTTTTGCAGCTGGAGCCATTCAAGCTGCAAAATTCATTAGCGATAAAAAAGGAATTTTTAACATGAACGATTTATTATCGTTATAAAAAAATAAAAAATGAATTGGAAATTTTGGAATAAAAAAAATACAAAAGTAGCAAAGCCAAAAAAATCTGCCACCCGCGAGTGGTTTGATGCTTTGTTGTTTGCAGTGATTGCTGCAACCATTATCAGGGGTTTATTTATAGAGGCTTTTACCATTCCAACACCTTCTATGGAGCGTTCTTTATTAGTAGGTGATTTTTTATTTGTGAGTAAAGTAAATTACGGTGCTAGAACACCAATCACACCCATTGCATTTCCATTTGCGCATCATACCATGCCTATCATTGGTACTAAATCTTACCTAGATTTTATTCAATTACCTTATTTTAGATTACCTGGTTTCCAAAAAATTAAAAGACACGATGTCGTAGTTTTTAATTATCCAATGGAAGATTTTAGACCCATCGATAAGCAAGAAAATTATATTAAAAGATGTATTGCCATTGCAGGCGACACCATTCAATTAAAGAACATGTCGGTTAGCGTAAATGGAGTGGCAGAAGAATTACCAGTGGAGTCGCAAACAAATTATTTAGTCAAAACAGATGGTACTGCTTTTAACGATAAAGCTTTAATGGCATTAGATATTTACGAGTATGGTAGGGTTTCGGAAGATGGCGATTATATATTTACCTTAACCAAAGCCAATGCCGAAAAGTTGCAATATTTTGCCAATGTAAGAAGTGTATCTCCTGCATTTAGAGAGCATGGACAATATGCCGATTACGTATTTCCTTTTGATCCAAAGTTAGGTTGGAACGAAGATAATTTTGGACCATTAGTTGTGCCCGCAAAAGGCATGACCATCAATATTACTGGAACAAATTTGGGTTTATATAAAAGAGTAATTACCGTTTACGAAGGAAATACTTTAGAAGAGAAATCAGATGGTATTTATATTAATGGACAAAAGTCCGATACCTATACTTTTAAAATGGATTATTATTTTATGATGGGTGATAATCGCCACAACTCCTTAGATTCGAGGTTTTGGGGATTTGTGCCAGAAAATAGAATTGTAGGTAAGGCTTTATTTATTTGGATGAGTTGGGATACCAATGGTGCTTTCTTGAATAAAATTAGGTGGTCAAGAATCTTTAACGGTATCAATTAAAAATCCATATTCACTTTTAATTCGGCTGCCAGTTTTTTCAAGTCTTCGTAAACTATTTGATTAATAGGAATACCTATTTTTGAATAGTTTCTATAAGCCATCATTTCTGGTTCTCCAGGAATAATCAGGGGTTGATTTGCATCTTTGGGTTTAGCTACTTTAAATCTTTCAATCCAAGTATCAATAGATTGGTAATAATCTTCTTTCGCTCTAAAACCATCTATTCGCATTGCACCAAAAAAGTGACCAATCCCTTTGCCAACGGGGTTTTCGGCAGGTTCTAAAAAACTTACAAATGGAGGAACCCATGGGCCAAAATTTGCACCCGATAATACAGCCGATAAAATATCTACGGTTGCACTTAGTCCAAAACCTTTATGACTTCCATGTGCTATGTCACTGCCTAATGGTAAAAGTGATCCGCCATTTTTCAATTCGTTAGGATCGCTAGAAGCATTACCCTCTTTGGTTTGTAGCCATCCTTCTGGAATTTTTTTGTTTGCTCTTTGCGCAATTTCTAATTTGCCATTGGCTGCTGCAGCAGTGGCCATGTCTATCACAATGGGATCATATTTTTTTGCAGGAAAAGCAAAACACATCGGATTGGTCCCTAACATTCTTTCGATTGAAAAAGTGGGAGCCACTAATGGGCTGGCATTGGTCATGGCTATGCCAATCATATCTTCGGGCAAAGCTTTCATGGCATGATAAGCAGCAATACCAAAATGATTCGAGTTTTTTACGGCTACCCATGCGCTGCCAAATTGCTTCGCTTTGCTAATGGCTAAATCCATTGCAAATGGGGCAACCACTAACCCTAAGCCTTCATCTCCATCTACGCTAGCCGTAGTAGCCAATTCATGAACTATTTGTATGTTGGGCCTTGCATTGATTCTTTTTTTATCCCATAAACGAACATATCCGCTCAAACGAGCCAATCCATGCGATTCTACGCCACGCAAATCGGCTGCTAATAGAACCGCTGCAGCCTGTTTTTGATCGGCTTTGGAGAGTCCAATGGCGGCAAAAATGCGACAGATAAAGCCGTTTAAGATTTCTTGAGGTATATTTAAATTGTTCATTCCTAATAGGTTAACACTTTTAACTCCTTAAATTGCTAATTTTCTTGCAAATTATTCATTTAAAGCAATATTTTTTGGTTTTTTTTAAATCAAATGTTATATTTGATATTAATAGATTTTGCAAATAAACAATTAAAAAAAACTATGATGAAAAAACTACTTTTATTAAGCATGGGAGCTGTGATGGCTTTACAAGCTTCAGCTCAAGACGTAACGCGTCTTTCAACGAATTTATTGGATGGCCAAAAGCAAAATTCAGTAAGCGTTGTAAAAAGAAATCCAAACATTAAAACAACTGCTAATTCAGTTTTAACTGTTACGCCAATTACTATTGGTTCTGCGGTAAATGCATTTACGCAAATTGGTCAAAACAGAAGAAGAGTTTCTGTTGATCAAGATTTAAATGCAGTTGTATTTGTTCACCGTGGCGATCCAGCTGTTGCAGGTTCATCAGGAAACAAAGCAATGTTCGATATCTCTACAGATGGTGGAGCTAATTGGACTTCAAACGTTGGTGCAGTTATTGATCTAGAGCCTGCAGGTGCGGTGCAA
>CAIKLP010000034.1 GCA_903828245.1 uncultured bacterium
CTCATGATAAAATATCTTTTTTATTGAAATGATAAATGGCGATACTTAGAAAAATACCGATGTGTGCAAATAAAATAATAACCGATTCTTTGATGGCTTGAATAGGTAAGGGGTTGTCAAAAAAACTACGCCATGCAGCCATGTGTGTGGTAAATAAAAATGGCCTAATATTATCGAATACCGGAACATCGAGTGTGCCAATAATCGTAAATAAAATAATTACAGACATAGTGCTTACAATTGGCCCAATAGAATTATCAGAAAAACAAGACAGCATAATAGACAGCGTTGCAACGGTAGCGAGTGCTAAAAATGCAATCATAAAGCCGCCAATAAATCGCCAAGCAATATCATTTGCCGGAATAATTACCAGGCCATCGCTATTCAAGACCATTAAGTCGCCATCGCCAAACAGCCACCTACCCACTATTACAGCCATAAAGCCCATCCACAATAAAATAAAAAAAGTATAGAGTAAACCTGCTGTATATTTTGATAACAATACTTTGGTTCTTGAAATGGGTTTGCTGAGTAACATTCTAATGGTGCCCATAGCGGCCTCGCCCGAAATTAAATCGCCAGTTACTAAAGCAACTAACAATGGAATTTGTACAATCAGCATTTGTAAAATAATAAAAGCCATTAAATTTCCATTCATAATTTTTCCTTCAAAATTAAGGGTTTGTTCGAAAGAAGCAGTGATGAAAGAGATATAAGCTGGGCCATCTATTTTCATGGCAAATAATATAATACCCACTAAAACCGTAATGGCTGCAATGCTAATATAACTGCGGGGTTTAGCGGCAATCTTGATAAATTCGTTATAGGTATTTTTCAGAAACATTAGGCCTTGGTTAGTTTTAAAAAATAGTCTTCTAATTTTCTTTTTGTTTCCACACCGTAAACCAGTATGCCAGCTTGTTGAAGCTTAGCAATACATTCAGGAATTTCATTTTTACTAATCGTAATTTCGAAATGATGTGGATCTATTATTTGTATATTTTTATAAGCAGTTAAACTATTTACAGCAGCTTTACTGTCTGTTACTTCAAATAAAACGAGTAACTCTTCTTGGTTCAGAAGTGCTTGCACGCTGCCTTCTACAACAGTTATGCCTTTATTAATAATCACCATTCTATTGGCAATTAATTCAATTTCTGAAAGTATATGCGAAGACAATACAATGGTTTTTTGAAATTCATTTTTAAGGTTTAAAATTAAATTTCGAATGTCGATGATGCCTTGAGGATCAAGACCTGTAGTGGGTTCGTCTAGAATAATTAAATCGGGGTTGTGCAATAAAGTTTGTGCAATGCCCAACCTTTGTTTCATGCCATGCGAAAAGCCGCTTACTTTATCTTTTTCTCTGCCTGCTAATCCTACAAAAGAAAGCATTTTATGAAGATTTTTTTTGCTGACATCTGCTCCAGCCATTCTTCCAAAAATAGCTAAATTGGTTTCGGCCGATAAGTATTTATAAAAGTCGGGCTTTTCTACAATGCAACCAATTTTACTAAGCGCTTCTTTGCGATGGGTTTTAATATCGTGACCAAATAAACTGATGCTGCCTGCCGAAGCATTAATGAGCGATAACATACAACGAATAGTGGTACTTTTACCCGCGCCATTAGGCCCCAAAATGCCATACACATCGCCTTTGTTTACGGTTATGTTCACATCTTTTACCGCTTGAAAACTGCCATAGTTTTTGGCTAAATGCGAAATGCTGATAATTGATGATTCCATTTGGTTAATTCCTCTTAGAGGAACAACAAATGTAGGGAATAGTTTTTTAGCTTTTTGGGGTTTTAGCCCCCATTTCTATTTTTAACAATAGTTATCGTTTTTAAAATCTAATTTATTTTGAAATTTTATATTCCGATTTAATAAATAAGTGGGCCGCTATCTGTTAAACTAGGATTCCCTGAAAGCTATATTAAGTAAAACAATTAAAAATCCAGCATAAATTAAAGGCAAATAACTAATTGTTTTAATGATTTGATTTTCAGGTGTATTAATAATCTCTTCTTTAGTTTTACAAGGAGGAATAACATATTTTAATTTATAATTTTGATTGTAGTTGTCATATACTTCTTTTTTTTCCAAATTTTGAGCTAACACTTTTGTTAAACCTGCTGTGGTATGCTCCACTACATTAATTGGATTACTTTTTAAGGCTGCTACACCGCCCATACCCTCCCAAACAACCTGCCCAGTTTTTGTATCCCAAACTTGTGATTGTAAAAACATTTCATCAATTGGTATTTTTTCTTTGTTTGGAATTTTTTTATTTAAATTATCGTACTCTTCATCTTTCCATAATCTAGAAGTCAATATATAATTTACAGAAAGCGATTGCCCTAATTGTTCGAGCACTTTTTTAGAAAGGCTATCTGTCGTTGCATACTTTATTAAGGCAGCATTATATTCCTGGCTTAAATTATTTTCATACATTTTTGATAGCACTTCGGTAGTAGCTTTAACGGGCGTATTTCCATAAGCTATTTTCATATTTCGGTTCAAGGCTTCAGTTGTAATTCGGGTAAGACCTGGCCTGTCATCTGCCCCAAGCACTGGTAATATGCCTATGCCTTTTTGGGTTATCATCGCTTTGCTAAAGCTATCCGATTTATATTTTTGGCAACTTGTATCAACAATAGATGTGGTAACACCACAACTCGATAAAATGAAAGCAATGAGTAACAATAGATAATTGTAATTTTTCATGATGCTTGCTTTAGGTAAGGTTATTTAAACCTACGCTTAATAAACAAGTAATTGTCCTTTATTTAAAAAGCTTTGCCGTAGCAGAATTAAAATTTATCAATAGCGCCCAAGCCAAACAGTGCAAAATCATACTTTACAGGGTCGATAGGGTCGAAGCTGCGTAAAATTAGATCAATCTCTTGTACCGCTTTTGCATCATTCTGCGTTCTATGTAATAAGCCTAGTTTTCTAGCAATATTTCCAGTGTGCACATCTAATGGTAAACTCAATTGAGCTGGTTTAATGGAGTTGTTCCAAATGCCGAAATCTACGCCTCTGTTATCTTTCCTAACAAACCACCTCAGCATCATGTTTATTCTTTTTGCCGAACTGCCCTTGTCTGGATCGCTCACATGTTTTTCGGTTCTTGCTAAATGTTTGATACTAAAAAACACACGCTTAAACTCTGCTATAGCAGGCTGCATAGAATCATTGGTAGCCGCGTTTACAAATATTTTTTCCATCCCGCCTAGGTTTAAGTAAATGTTTCTAATGCATTTAATAAAAACCCGGAGGTCATCACTATTAAAAGTGCGATGTACAAATTGTAATTTATTTAATTGTTTAGTAGAAACATTCATCACATAATCGAATGGGCTTTCGCCCATATCATCCATTAATTTATTTGCGTTTTGAATAATACTTTTTCTATTGCCCCAAGCAATGGTTGCCGCTAAGAAGCCCGCAATCTCTATGTCTTGTTTTAAACTGAATCTGTGTGGAATGGAAATAGGATCGAGTTCAATAAAATTAATTCTATTGAATTCATCGACTTTTTCGTCTAAAAAAGATTTTATGTTATTTATATCAGCGGCATCAAACATGGTATTCAAAGGTAATAGATTAGGATTCAATCCGAAATTATTTGGCAATCCTTTGGCAGAATCTAAAAAACAAACTATTTAACCTAAAAACACCCATTTCTAAAATAGATTAAAATAGAATTATATGGTAAGAGGATTCAAAACCGGAGAACGTGAAAAAGGCTATTTTAAGAAGATTACAAGCGATTTAAGGGAAAAGATAAGCAAGATTGTCGGATTGGAATTAGAAGGCTGACATTACAAAAAAATAATTTTACTATTTTTGCAATATCTTTATTACATTTATAAAGCAAATTTGATTACACAAAATTTTATTTAATCCAAAACAAATAAATTTATAGCAACTTCTTCGAATCAAAATTAATTTAATTTTTTTTTAAATAGTATTTATATGTCTATTTGGTTCTATTAATTTTAGCAGCAAACGATATATTAAAAACTAAATTATCTAATAGTATTTAACAAGTTATAGAACTTAAGCTATGAAAATAATAAATTTGATTTACTTTTTAACTGTACTAATTTGTTTGAATTTTCAAACTGTGTGCGCTCAGGCACCTCAAAAATTAAATTACCAAAGTGTTATTTTAGATGCTAATAATATTTTACTTTCATCAGCTTCAGTTGGAATTAAAATTAGTATTATTCAAGACTCAGTGACAGGCCAAAATGTGTATGTCGAGACACAAAATGCAAACACCAACATTAATGGATTAGTTAGTTTAGAAATTGGGACTGGATTACCAATAATTGGTTTATTTGCAGCAATTAACTGGGCATCGGGACCGTATTTTATAAAAATCGAAATAGATCCTTCGGGAGGAAATTCATATAGTGTTACTGGCGTTACCGAATTATTAAGTGTACCATATGCCATGTATAGTGGTAATTCTCAATCAGGTATATATACCCATTACAAAGGCGAAGTTTATGGCGGTGGGATTATATTTCATCTTTGGAAAGATGCGCAAAATATTGAACATGGTTTAATTGTAGATAACTTAGAATTAAGTACCGCAGAATATTATAGTAATATTGATACAGTTTTAATTGGCAGCACAGCTCAAAGTTCGTGGGATGGCTCAAGCAACAGTAACGCTATAATAGGGCAGGCAGGTCACACTAATAGTGCTGCTTTACTCTGCATAAACTCAACAAATAGCGGTCAAAGCGACTGGTATTTACCAGCCATAGACGAGCTTTTTTTGTTGTGGCATAACAGGTTTATAATTAATAAAGTCTTGACAACAATTCCTAACTCAGCACAACTACCAACAGAATTTAATACCTATGTAAGTAGTACAGAAATTCCTAACAATAATGCGTGTTATTTTTTTTTCTCAGGTTATTCTGGAGATTACGGAAAATATGTCCAGTTTCGTGTTAGAGCTGTAAGATCGTTTTGACGTTTTTTATATTTAAATTGAAAACAAATACATAAACAACAAATTAGAAGTCTTATTTTTTTAAATTATATTAATATTTTAAATGATTAAATAATTTTAAATTAAACTACTGAAAGATGAAGAAAAATAAGTTAATAATACTTTTGTTGTGCTTAACTGCGTCTGCAATACAAGCACAGCAATCTACTGTTTCAGCTGGTGGAGTTTCTGCAGGTGCCGGTGGTAGTGTTACCTATAGTATAGGGCAAACTGTTTATACATATATTTCAAATTCAGACATAATAGTAGCTCAAGGAGTTCAACAACCGTTAGAAATTGCATTGCTTTCTGTAGTTGGAGACCCATTTAATACTATAAAAATTCAAGTTTACCCAAATCCTACCACTTCATCCTTCACAATCAATATTCAAAATAATGAAATTTCAAATTTGTATTTTCATTTATTTGATATCAAAGGTGTATTAATTGATCAAAAAAAAATTACATCATCTAACGAAATAATAAGTTTAGAAAATATGCCAGGTTCAACTTATTTTTTAAGAGTATTTAGAAATAATAATGAATTTAGAACATTCAAAATCATAAAAAAATAAAATTATGAAAAAAATATCCTTTATAATACATTGTTTTTTTTTAATTGTCTTTGTTTTACAGTCAAAGCAAATAAATGCACAAGCTCCACAAAAATTTAGTTACCAAGCTGTGTTGCGTAATATTAACAACATTTTAATTTCATCAACTCCAGTTAGTATGAAAATAAGTGTGATACAAGGAACATCCAATGGATTGCCAGTTTATGTTGAAACTCAAAATGCAACTTCAAATGCAAACGGTTTAGTAACGCTAGAAATTGGAGCAGGAACAATTGTAAGTGGAACTTTTAATGCTATTAATTGGGCAACAGGACCCTATTTTATTAAAACAGAAACAGATCCAACCGGAGGTTCTGTTTATAGTATCACAGATACACGAGAATTAATTAGCGTTCCTTATGCATTGTATAGTGCTAACGCCGCAACAGGTAGTTTTACCCATCATATTGGTGAAGCTTTTGGTGGAGGTATAATATTTCATCTTTGGATAGATCCACAAGGAATCGAACACGGATTAATAGTAGATATTTTTGAATTAAGTGCTTCGCAAATATGGAGTAATGTTCTAAATTTAATTGGAATTCAAGCCCAAAGCAACTGGAATGGTCTAGGTAATAGCAATGCCATAGTAGGTCAAATAGGTCACACAAATAGTGCTGCCGCAATATGTCTAAACTCTACAAATAGTAACCAAAGCGACTGGTATTTACCCGCTATTGACGAATTAAGTTTACTTTGTCACGCACGATTTGATGTTAATAAAACACTATCTACGATTGCTGGAGCAAGTAGTTTACCAACAAATGGTACTTATTGGAGTAGCACAGAGTACGACCAAGTTTATGCTTTTTTATTTTTTCATAGTGGATTAGCTAATTACAATTATAGTAAAAGTCAATCTACAAGTGGTGTTCGTGCTATTAGGTCTTTTTAGATTTAAAAAAAATCTGAAAGGATTTTATCAAACTATTTAAATACATAGCTTTTGGTAATCCTTTGGCAGGATTTAAAAAAGAAAATATGGGATTACATTTTCCTAAACAAAAAATGCCCTTCGAAACTCGAAGGGCATTTTTTATTCTTGTGGAGCTGGAGGGAGTCGAACCCTCGTCCAAACATGGGACCTGAATCGCTTTCTACATGCTTATTTTAGGTTTAATTGTCGGAAACTTGCTGCTCCTAAACTGGCTACAAATTTCTTAGTTTCTTGATTTTGGAGAAGCATCGAAACTTTACTTTTCCTATCCCGACTTTTTCAGTGCCTCGAAATCAGACGCGGCCGTTCAGCGCTTCTGGGAGACATCTCGCTTCATAATCTAATTATGAAAGAGGTAACTATAACATCTGTTATAATTACGCAGCAAGAGCGTAGTTATTTTCGCCAATTAAATTGTGAGCAATTTCTTTTAAGGGCAATTACACAAAAGCCCTGCATGCTTACCACCAAATCTTCCACCCTGTCAATTCCAAGCAGCCCCCGGAATGTTTAATCTTTACAAAGATACGCAATTTATAAAAAGAGCGTATGCAATTAATTTGTTTTGCCTGGATATACTTTTAAAGCTTCGGCGATACAAGTTAAAGCCGCAGCTAAATCTGTTTTATTTAATACGTAAGCCAAACGCACTTCGTTTTTTCCTGCTCCTGGGGTAGAATAAAATCCGGTAGCAGGCGCCATCATTACGGTTTGGTTTTCGTGTGCAAATGATTCCAACATCCATTGGCAAAATTTATCCGAATCGTCTATGGGTAAACGCACCACTGCATAAAATGCACCACCTGGGTTAGGGCAAAACACGCCTTCCATTTTATTTAATTCGCTTACTAATAAATCTCTTCGCTCGGTATATTCTTTATTTACTTTTTCGAAATAACTTGATGGCGTATCGATCGCTGCTTCGCCAGCAATTTGGCCTATAGCCGGCGGGCTCAACCTTGCTTGTGCAAATTTTAGCGCCGCTGCTAACACTTCTTTATTCTTAGTAACCAATGCGCCAATTCTTGCGCCGCATGCGCTATATCTTTTAGAAACCGTATCTAACACAATCACATGTTGATCTAATCCGTCTAAATGCATCGGCGAAATAAATGCTTTGCCATCGTAGCAAAATTCTCTATATGCTTCGTCAGAAAAAATATATAAATCGTATTTTAAAGCCAATGCTTTTAAAGCTTCTAATTCTTCGCGAGAATATAAATAACCTGTTGGGTTATTTGGATTGCAAATCATGATTGCTTTTGTTTTTGCCGTAATAATTTTTTCGAATTCGGCAATGGCTGGTAAAGCAAATCCGTTTTCGATGCTGGAAACGATTGGTTTTACTACTACATCAGACATACAAGTAAAGCCGTTGTAGTTGGCATAAAATGGTTCTGGTATAATAATTTCATCACCAGGATTTAAACAAGTATTAATGGCAATGGTAATGGCTTCCGAGCCGCCATTGGTTACGATGATATTACTCGCATCAATATCGAATCCAACTTTCTGATAATAACCCGCTAACTTTTCGCGGTAAGATGGTATACCTTCCGAATGCGTATAAGCCCAAACTTTAAAGTCGATGTTTTTAATTGCATCGAGCATGTTTGCAGGCGTTTCAATATCGGGTTGTCCAATATTTAAATGATATATTTTTTTTCCTTCTTTTTTGGCTTGATCGGCAAAGGGTACCAATTTACGAATTGGCGAAGAAGGCATTTGAATTCCTTTATTGGCTATTTTTGGCATGGTTAATTATTGATATAAAAAAAATGTCCCGATGTAATATACACCGGGACAAAAGTCTTAAAATTTATCAGAAAAAGGAATTAATTTTTTGGCTTATTTTCTGAAGGCGTTGCTACGTCTTGTTTAACAGGCATTGCAGATTCTGCTGCTGCAGCTGCTTCTACATTTCCTTTAATAAACAATACTTTTTGTGCAGTTTTTGCATTCGAAGTAACGGTTACGGCTTTGTTGAAATTACCTGGACGACCTTTTGAATTATAAATAGCAGTTACAGATCCTTGTGCTCCTGGTTTGATGGGCTCTTTAGACCAAGTTGGAGTGGTACATCCGCAAGATGCTTGCACATTTGTAATAACTAATGGCTCTTTACCTGTGTTAGTGAATTTAAAAGTATGTTCTGCTTGCACACCTTCTTTAACAGTTCCAAAATCGTGTACTTCTGTATCGAATTTAAAATCTGCTGCATTTGGGTTTTCAACTGGTGCAGTTTGAGCCATACTTGCTGTAGCCATTGCTGCTACTGCGAAAATTGATAGAACTAATTTTTTCATTTGTGTATTTATTTAAATTTTGTGTTTTTTATAATTTGCGTGTTACAAACCTATTTAATATTTGTCTAACTATCAAAATTTGTTCCAAAATTGTTACTGAACCCTATTTTATTGGTTTTTGCTTGTTTAAATCCTTTATCTCTTTCAATTTCAAGCTGCTATATATCAATTAATAAATGCTAAAAGGCATAAATGATAGCTTTTGAAATGCTTTTTGGCCAATAATTCCGATTATTCGCACAATTGATGCGATCAGGGTCTTTAGAATTTTTGCGCAATTGGCCATTTAGATTGGTAAATCAGGCTTTGAATGTTTATTTTTGCAGCCGTAAGTTTACACTATGTCAAATCAACACTCGGCTCAGGCCAGCGATCAAATGCAAAAGATTTCTTTCGACGAATTTAAAGCCAATGTGATTTCCGATTACCGCTTAGGTATGGAAAGTAGACAGGCAAGTTTACTCGGCAGAAAAGAGGTCTTAACGGGCAAAGCAAAATTCGGCATTTTTGGAGATGGAAAAGAAGTGGCGCAACTGGCCATGGCTCGAAGTTTTAAAAACGGCGATTTTCGTTCGGGTTATTACCGCGATCAAACTTTTATGTTTGCTACGGGCATGTCGAATATCAAAGAATTTTTTGCGCAATTGTATGCTTTTCCTGATGTTGATGCAGAGCCATGTTCGGCGGGTAGAAGTATGAATGGGCATTTTGGTACGCGCAGTATTGAGGAAGATGGTGCATGGAAAAATTTAATGGAGATGAAAAATTCTTCGGCAGATATTTCTCCTACAGCTGGTCAAATGCCACGTCTGCTTGGCTTAGCGCTTGCCTCTAAAATTTATAGAAACAACGAAAATTTAAATTATTTAACCGAATTTTCTGATAAAGGAAACGAAGTTGCTTTTGGAACCATTGGTAATGCCAGTACTTCCGAAGGTCATTTTTTCGAAACCATTAATGCCGCGGGTGTTTTACAAGTGCCCATGGTTATTTCTGTTTGGGATGATGCCTATGGTATTTCGGTGCATGCAAAATATCAAACTACAAAAGAAAGTATTTCAGAAATTTTAAAAGGATTTCAACGTGATGCGAATGCACCAGGTTACGAAATAATTGTCGTGAATGGTTGGGATTATGCGGCTTTATGCGAAGCTTATGAGCGCGGTACTGCCATTGCTAGAAAAGAACATGTACCGGTATTAATTCATGTGAAAGAATTAACGCAACCGCAAGGCCATTCTACATCGGGTTCGCATGAGCGTTATAAGTCTGCCGAGCGATTAGCTTGGGAAGCAGATTTTGATTGTTTAAAGCAAATGCGCGAATGGATGATTAGCGCCGAAATAGCTGATGCTGCTACGCTTGATGAAATTGAAGCTGATGCAAAAAAGCAAGTGCGCACTTGGCAAAAAGAAGTTTGGGAGGCATTCAATGCGCCTATTAAAACAGAAATTATTGTGGTGAGCGAAATCATTCAATCTATTGCCAGCACTGCTGCTGCGCCAGATTTAATTTTAGCGCAAGCACAAAAATTACAAGCAACTATAGATCCTTCTCGAAGAGATATTATGGTGGCAATTAAAACTGTTTTGCGTTTAAGCATCAACGAAGATTCGCCTGCTAAATTGCAATTGAAAGCATGGTTGAAGCGTTACCAAGACGCCAATTTTGATCGTTATAATTCTTATTTATTTACCAATAGTACCGAGTCGGCGATGTCGGTTCAAACGCAATTGCCTATTTATAATGAAGAGGCAGAACAGCTAGATGGTCGTGAAATTTTACAAGCTTGTTTTGATGCGGCATTCGCTAGAGACCCACGCATTGTTGCCTTTGGCGAAGACTTAGGGAAAATTGGCGATGTTAACCAAGGCTTTGCTGGCTTACAAGATAAATACGGAGAAATTAGAATTACCGATACCGGCATTAGAGAAGCGACTATTATTGGTCAAGGAATTGGTTTGGCTTTAAGAGGTTTAAGACCGATTACCGAAATTCAATATTTAGATTATTTATTATACGGCTTACAAACTTTAAGCGACGATTTAGCTTCGCTTGCCTACAGAACAAAAGCAGGGCAGAAAGCGCCGATGATTATTAGAACGCGTGGCCATCGTTTAGAAGGCGTGTGGCATTCGGGTTCGCCAATGGGGATGATTATTAACGCGCTGCGCGGTATCTATGTTTTAGTGCCCCGCAACATGACCCAAGCGGCTGGTTTTTATAATACCATGTTGCAATCAGACGAGCCCGCTTTAATAATAGAGTGTTTAAATGGTTACCGTTTGAAAGAAAAAATGCCGAATAACATTGGCACATTTACTATTCCGATTGGTATTCCAGAAACTTTAATTGCAGGGCACGATGTTACTTTGGTAACTTATGGTTCGTGTTGTAGAATTGCAGCCGAAGCCGTTGCGCTATTAAATGAAATGAATATTTCTGTTGAATTAATAGATGTGCAAACTTTATTGCCTTTTGATATTCACCATTATATTGCCGATTCTATTAAGAAAACCAATCGTGTTGTTTTCTTAGATGAAGATGTACCAGGTGGTGCTACTGCTTATATGATGCAGCAGGTGCTAGAGGTTCAGGGTGCTTACCAATATTTAGATGCACAACCAAAAACTATTTCTTCGCATCCGCATCGTCCGGCTTACGGTACCGATGGCGATTATTTTTCGAAACCAAATGTCGAAGATGTAGTCGAAATTATTTACGGAATAATGCACGATGTTGCACCGAATATTTATCCAGCTATTTAAAAAATTATTGAATCGCTTTTTGTTGCAAGAGCATATCAATCATGACTAGTGCAGCCATGGCCTCTACGATGGGCACTGCGCGCGGCAATACACATGGATCATGGCGACCTTCGTTTTGTAAAGTAATTTCGTTGCCCGCTCTATCAATACTTTGTTGTGGTTTTAAAATTGTCGCAACGGGTTTAAAAGCCACATTAAAATAAATTTGATCGCCGGTGCTAATGCCGCCTAAAATGCCGCCACTGTTATTTGTTTTAGTGCCGAAGTTTTTGGTAATGGCATCGTTGTTTTGCGAACCTAAAGTACAAGCCCCTTCAAATCCCGAACCATATTCAAATCCATGCGCGGCATTAATGCTCATCATGGCTTTGGCTAATTTAGCATGTAGTTTATCGAATACCGGTTCACCTAAGCCAGCAGGAGCGTGGTCTATATGGCACCTGATAATTCCGCCAACGGTATCGCCGTCTTTTTTAATATCTTCAATATAAGCAATCATCTCTGCTGCCGTTGCGCTATCGGGGCATTTAATGCTGTTGTTTTGCGCAATGCTTAAATCGAGTGTTTGAATATCTTTGGTTAATTGAATAGGGCCCACTCGGGTTACAAAAGCAGTAATATGAATCTGTTCTTTTTTCAAAAGCATTTTAGCAATCGCACCAGCAGCAACCCTTGCAGCGGTTTCTCTAGCAGACGAACGGCCACCCCCACGGTAATCGCGCGTGCCATATTTTTTCTCGTAAGTAAAATCGGCATGCGATGGGCGGAAGGTATCTTTTAAATAAGTATAATCTTTTTCTTTTGGATTTTCGTTGGCAATCATAATGCAAATAGGTGTGCCCATGGTTTGACCATTAAACACGCCAGAAATTATTTTGGCTTCGTCGGATTCTTTGCGAGGGCTGGTAATGTGCGATTGGCCTGGCTTTCGGCGATCGAGTTCGGATTGTAAAAAATCCATATCAATGTTTAAACCAGCCGGGCAACCATCAATCACTACCCCAATGGCCTCGCCATGCGATTCGCCGAAAGTGTGAATTTTAAATAAAGTTCCAAAAGAATTTCCTGCCATATTATTGCAAGTTAAGGCTTAATCCGGTTTGTGCAAAATCATCCCAAAAACTACGGTACGATTTTTCGACAACCGCTGCATGATGAATGGTGATATTTGGCCATTGTAAGGCAAGTGGCGCAAGGCACATGGCCATTCGATGATCTTGATGGGTATCGAATTCCAGGGCTTTAGAATAATCGTAAGGATGGGTATAGTTTATAAAGCAAATGCCTGCTTCTTCTTTTAAATCGGCGCCAATTTTAGCTAATTCGATGCGCAAAGCTTCGGTTCTGTTACTTTCTTTATGGGCAAGTGTTTGTAAGCCCGTAAAGCGATACGGTAAACGCATAGCGGCAGCCGTGGCTATTAATGTGGGCGCTAAATCGGGGCAATCAATACAATCGATTAATAAGTCTTCTTTACAAATAGTACCCGAAATTATTTCGATGCCATCAGCATGGTAAATAGTTTGCACTCCGTAATTTTCCATGAGCTTTGCAATACAAGCATCGCCTTGCGTACTATTTATTTTCAAACCCGTTAAAAAAATATTTCCGCTATAGCCCAACGCTTTTATGGCATACCAATACGAAGCCGAACTCCAATCGGGTTCGATGTAAAAAGTATGTGCTTGTATTTTTTGCGGGGCAATATGTAAACTATCTTGTTGGTCCGAAACTTCTATGCCTGCTTGGTTTAACAGGGATATCGTCATTTGAATATAGGCATTGGATACGCGGCTCTGGTTTAAGTGTAAATTTAAACCGCCTTCCATTTGCGAACCAATTAATAATAAAGCCGAAATATATTGCGAGCTTAAACTGCTATCTATTTCAATAGGCATTGTAGCATTTAATTTTTTTCCGCTGATGCGAATCGGTGCAAAACCTTCTTTGGCTAAACAAGTTATATCGGCACCTAAAGCTCGGAGTGCCTTGAGGAGCGGGGCCATTGGCCTGCTTTGCAATTGTTCGGAACCAGTTAATATAACTTCTTTACCTGCTAGGCCAGCAAAGTAAGCCGTTAAAAAACGAAAAGTACTACCGGCATGTCCGCAATCAATTTTTATTTCGGAGTTCGAACTCGAACCCGAAAGCGAACTTGAACTTGAACCAGAATTCGAACTTGAACTCGAGCTCCAACCAGAACTCGAACTTGAGCTCAAACTCGCATGAGCTAATTCAAGCGCTTGAATCAATGCGCGCGTATCATCCGAATTAGAAATATTTTCGATCTGAATGCGATCGCTCGCAAAGGCTTGTATAATAAGGGCTCTATTCGATTCGCTTTTGCTACCCGGAATCGAAATTTGCAAATCGTTAGCGCCCCCCTTTATCATTTTATTTCTTCTGAATAAGATTGAATCGCCGCTGCCGCCATAGCTGTGCTACAAGTTTGTGCTACTTTGCCTTCGCCAATTTTAGTAATAATAGCCAATTGAATGCTTGCATCTACATTCTTTTTATCTAATAATAAATAATGTAAAATAGGCGCAATGGTATCGGCTTTAATCTTAGGTAAAGTATAAATACTTTGAATGTCCTGGGCAATTTTTGTTGCGGTATTTTCGGTTAATAAACCCAATGCAACTGCAATTTTATTTTCAATAATCATGCCCGCAAGTACCGCTAAACCGTGGCTGATGGGCTTTTCTAAAGCTAAAAAAGAACTCTCTATGGCATGGCCTAAACTGTGTCCATAATTCAATAATTTTCGCTCGTTTTTATCGAATGGATCTTGCGCTACAATGCCGATTTTAATTAAAATAGAATCGACAATCAATTCATTCAAATCTGAATTTTCTTTCTCTTGTAAATAAGCAATGGCCGCATCATAATGTTTTTCATTGGCAATTAAACCATGCTTAATAATTTCTGCAAAACCATATTTTTTTTCTTCTGCCGGAAGTGTATCTAATAAAGTTGGAAAAATAAACACCGCTGTTGGATTGTTAAATCCGCCAATCATATTTTTATAATCATTTACATCGATGCCGTTTTTACCGCCATGGCTCGCATCTACCATAGCTAGTAGGCTAGTAGGAATATTAATAAAATCGATGCCGCGCATATAAGTGCTGGCCGCAAATGCCCCAATATCGGATACCATGCCGCCACCCACATTGAGCAATAAACTTTTGCGATCCATTTCGTAGTCCATCATCATATTCCAAATGCCAATGCAAATGTCAATGTTTTTGCTGCCTTCGCCTGCGTCAATTTCAATAATATCGGCATTGGCGGTATAGCTCGAAAATAAATTTAAATAAGGTAGACAGTTTTCAATGGTATTGTTATCGCCCAGTACCACTACTTTGGTATATTTATTTTTTTCGATAAAAGTATCAAGCTCCGAAACTTCGTCGGTAAAATAAACCTGTTTGTTTTTTAAAGCCCCAATTTTATTTTCCATTGTTCAGAATATTAGTTTGAATGGCAATGGCTTCGCGGTGTATGGCCTTAATAATATCCATAATTAATTCGTCCGAAAGTTTAATTTCATCGCCATATTGTTTTCTAGTAGCCACAATTTCGGCCCAACGCTCGGGTTGAAAAATAGTAATGTTGTTTTCTTTTTTATATACGCCAATGGCTTCAATAATTTTATTTCTTGCAGCAACAAGCTCCAACATATCGAGGTCAATTTTATCAATGTCGTTGCGTAATTTTTTTAAATTATCAATAAAAACTTGATCGGTAGATGTGCTCGAGCGAATAATTAATTGCGCTAGCATTGCGCCTAATGCAGCAGGGCTGAGCTGTTGGTCTTTATCGCTGAGTGCATGGTGTGGATCTACATGCGATTCAATCATCAAGCCATCAAAATTTAAATCCAATGCTTTTTGACTGATGTGTTGAATTAAATCTAAGCTGCCACATATATGACTAGGGTCGCAAAACAAAGGAATATTCGGAATCAATCTTTTTAATTCTAAAGGAATATTCCAATTGGGCACATTGCGGTAAATGTTTTTTTCGTAAGTAGAAAAACCACGGTGAATGGCCGCAATTTTTTGAATCCCTGCATGGTTTATTCTTTCAATGGCGCCAATCCATAAATCTAAATCGGGGTTAATTGGATTTTTAATCATCACGGGAATGTCGACCCCTTGTAAGGCATCGGCAATTTCTTGTACCACAAAAGGCGATACCGTAGAACGCGCACCAATCCATAAAATATCGACACCCGCTTTTAAAGCCGCTTCCACATGTTTGGCATTGGCTACTTCGACCGCAGATTTTAACCCATGTTTTTTAGCGGCAGCCACTAGCCAAGGCAAAGCCCCATCGCCAATACCCATAAAAGAACCCGGGCGGGTACGCGGTTTCCAAATGCCGCCTCTTAAAATTTGTACCTGGTGTTGGGCAAGTGCTGCCGCAGTTTGTTCAATTTGGCTTTCCGACTCCACGCTGCAAGGGCCCGAAATCAGTACCATTTTGGCTGCTGGCAATCCCCATTCGCTTAAACCTGCAATTGCTGTATTTACTGTCATAATCTGCTTGCAAATTAACATATATAAAACTGAAATAAAAGCCATCATCGGCTTTATTTTTTTGATAAAAAACCTCCTTTTTGCTAGGAAATCGTAAATTAGCGAGCATCATTCATACCCTATACGCATGTCGCATCAACCTAATTTTTCTAATTCCGAAATCGCATTTGCCGGTAAAAGCAATGCAGACTTAAACCGCGCTTATTGGTTGTTCAAAGCGATCAGTAGTAACCTATTGGTAAAAATTGGTCCGCCATTAACAACATTTGCCATGGCCATTGGTTTGCCTGTCGCGCCAATTATTAGGGCCACCATATTTAGACATTTTTGTGGAGGCGAATCTATCAATGAATGTAATAAAACCATACAAGCATTAGCGAAATATCAGATAGGCACCATTTTAGATTATTCGGCAGAAGGCGCCGAAACCGAAAGTAGTTTTGATGCCACCACGCAAGAAACCATTGCTACTATTGAACGCGCCAAAGGCGATGATAAAATTGCCTTTGCGGTTTTTAAAGTAACCGGAATTGCGAGCATTAGCTTATTAGAAAAAATGGATGCAGGCCATCCCTTAAGCCAGGCAGAGCAAGCAGCCTTTGGGCGTGTGAGTAAACGCATACATCAAATTTGTAATGCAGCACACGAAGCTAAAGTGCGCATATTTATAGACGCCGAAGAAAGTTGGATTCAAAAAACCATCGATGCTTTGGCTTATCAAATGATGGCACATTTTAATGATCAAGATGCCATAGTGTATAATACTTATCAGTTTTATCGTCACGATAGACTGGCCGCTATGATTTCGGCACACGCAAAATTAAAAGCCGCTGGTAAATTTTTTGGAATTAAATTGGTGCGTGGTGCCTACATGGAAAAAGAACGCGCACGCGCAGCTGCTAAAAATTACGAAGATCCAATTCAAATAAATAAAAATGCATCGGATGCAGCTTATGATGCTGCATTAGACTATTGCGTAGCAAACCTAGCAGATATCAGTATTTGCGCGGGAACGCATAACGAAAACAGTTCTATGCATTTGGTTAATTTAATGGCGCAACATGGCCTGGCCGCAAACGATCGCCGCATTTATTTTTCGCAATTGCTGGGCATGAGCGATAACCTCAGTTATAATTTATCGATGGCGGGTTATAATGTAGCCAAGTATGTACCCTATGGCCCCGTTAAAAAAGTATTGCCTTATTTGTTCCGCAGGGCCGAAGAAAACACTGCCATTGCTGGGCAAATGGGCAGAGAGTTGAGTTTGATTGTGGCGGAGCAGAAGAGGAGGAGGGGGTAGTTCTCCTCTTAATTTGATAATAAGATTTTGTTAAATTTTGGCGTAACTGGAAAAGAACAAATTCATGATTTGAGTATGTATAACTTTCAATATTTAGAGAGGCATAATGAGATGTTGAAGTGATGATTTCTCATTAGCGCTTTAAAATATTTTCTCCCCCAAACATTCCTCGACAACCCATACACAAAATACCCATCAAATAGTAGCATTCCCTACATTAGGTTTAATTTATCTTTATTAAACTAAAACCGTTTTAAAACATCTAGTCAACTCCTTCAATATCCTCTGTTTGCTTGCACATAACACCTTTAGAGTATATTTTCAGCATCATTTTGTAGCAAATTAGACTATTTAATTTAAGTTTAATATATGTATATTTGTTTATAGTTATTATTAAATATTATTGAAATAAAAAGAGAGTTATGAGAATAAAACGAATTGCATCCTTTTGTCTTTTATATTTTTTATTAATTAATAATGTTTTAGCTGTTAAAAAACATGGGGTATTAAAATCAATTGATAGAAATAATACTATTAATTTAATTTCCGTTAACCTCGATACATTTCCAAATGTTGGTTTAGTTTTTCAAATTCAGAACCAATTCAAAGAACCAATTTGGGGTTTACAAGCAAATGAAATTCGCGTATTTGAAAACAATAAAACTTGTGAAGTATTAGATCTTAAGTCTTTAACTAATAGGATTCCATTAAAAATAAATTTAATCATTGATAATTCAAATTCAATGTTATATAATGAAAATTATATTTTAGATGAATATGGAAACGAGATTTATTTTAATGAAAGAGATTATGTTCCACCAATTGAATCTGCAAAAAAAGCTGCAATTAATTTTGCAAAAAAGTTTAATTATAACTTTGAGCTAATTTCAGTAAACTCTTTTTCAAGTTCTTATGTTAAAATTTTGAATTTCTCTAATGAGAAGAAAAAGATTATAGGTGCGATAAATTCAATTAAGCTAGATGGTGGAACTGCATTATATGATGCTTTGTATGAATCTGTAAATAGCAAATCTGAAATAAGTGACACATTGTTAATAAATATTATTTTAACGGATGGTCAAGATAATTCCTCTTCCAAAACTGTTGAAGATTTGATGGAGAATAAATTATTTTTAGAAACACCTACTTATATTATAGGATTGGGTGATGTGGATTCTCTGATTCTAAAAAACATAAGTAATAAAACAAATGGTGCGTATTATGGAGTAAATAATGCAAACTCATTAAATGAAATTTACGATAAAATTTATGATAACATAAGCTCCTATTATGTTGTAAATTTTAAATCTGATAATATTAAAACTATAGATTCTATTGTAGATTATTCAATTAATTATATTACTGAATTAGATACTTTTAAATCAGGATTTATCCAGAAAAAATTACCTGATAACGTTAAAAATTATATAATTTCAAAATCAAATTATAATACAATAGAGTATCTCTCTATTTTTATTGTTGCCGTAGGGTTGTCTATTTATTTTATAAGAAAAACTAAAAATTTAAAAAATGTATAATTTTCTTAAGAAAAAGTTATTTTTTTTTGGGTTCATAGTATTATTATTTTTAAATCTTTCATCAAAAGGGTCTATTTTATTAAATCCGAATAGTGTAATTGTAAATGATACGATTACTTATAACAGTTTGCAGCGAACATGTCAAGGAGATACCCTTTTGCTTAGATTGTTAAATAATTTAACTTCTGTTAATGTTGTTTGGAAGCTTAATAATGTTGTAATTAATGGCGCTAATACTAAAACACTAAAGGCATATCAGTCTGGAACATATTCTGCAGTTGTTACAAACGCTACAGATACAATCAATTATTCTAATTTAATTCTGAATTTTAATGTTAAGCCTACAGCAATTTTTACAATTCCAGTAGGTAGTTTTTGTACCAACAACACTGTTAATTTTGTTAATAATTCATCTGGAAACCAGTTAACTTATAAATGGGATTTTGGCGACATTAATTCAGGACTAAATAATTCTTCATATTTGCAAAATCCAAGTCACATCTTTATAGGTAATGGGGGAAGTGGATTACAGACTTTTCAAATTAAATTAATAGTATTTAATTCTTTTGGATGCTCAGATACTATTACTAAATCTTTTAGCTTAAATTCAAATCCAGATGCTACACTTCAAGGTATTTATCCTACAGTTACAACAACTATTTCTGGGGTAAAGTATTTTACACAATGTAATGCTTATGCTAGTATTTTGGAATTTGAAAATAATTCAAGCACTAAGGTTTCTAATTCAAACTACAAAATAATTTGGGGTGATGGAACACTAGACTATAATTCTATTAGTTTTTCAGATACAATATCACATTTATATAATGTTGGTTTATATAATTTGAGTTTTATTGTATTTTCTGCAAATGGTTGCTCGGATACAAGTTTTTACAAAGTATTCGTTGGGTCTAATCCGGCTGTTGCTTTTGGTAGTCCAGGTAATACGACAATTTGTCAAGGCAGTACACTAACGTTTCCAATTAATAGTGTTAGTTTAAATCCGCCTGGCACAACATATACATTGAGTTTTAATGATGGTAGTATACCTGTCGTATTTCAACATCCACCACCTTCAACTATTTCTCATACTTTTGATATAGGATCTTGTGGAGTAGGGACTAATAACTCATTTACAGCAACTTTAATTGCTAGTAATCCATGTGGTTCAACACCAATTACATTATCTGCAATTTATATTTCACAAAAACCGATTTCTAAATTTACTGCATCAGATACAACTGCTTGTGTCAGTAAGCAAATTACTTTTACAAATACAAGTCCAATTACAAATAATGTAAGTAATGGGAATTGCGCCCAATCCAAAAATTATTGGAAGATTACTCCTAGCATTGGTCGGTCGATTATAAGCGGTTCTTTGGGTTCTTCAAGGGGATTTACTGATCCTTTTGCATGGACAGTTGGTACTAACGTAGTCAATGTTAATTTTACATCAGCGGGTATTTATAAAGTAATTCAATATTTAGGTAATCCAAACTGTGGCTTTGATTCTTCTGTTAGGACTATTTGTATTAATCCTCAACCTATTGCAAATTTTTCTACTAATTTAGATAGCATATGTGTTGGAGGTACTGTAAATTTTACAAATCTTTCAAATCTTCCAAGCTGTAATAATAATAGATATTTATGGTCAGTTGTATTTGATCCAAGTGGGTGTAATACGTCATCAAATTATACATTTGAAAATGCAACAGATAATTTGTCGACAAATCCTCAATTAAAATTTAATCAGGCAGGTAAGTATACGGTTACTTTAAAAAACAATGGCCCAATTGGCATTAATTGTTTAATGTCTTCTTTTTCTAAAACAATTGTAGTTAAGTCTAAGCCTGTTGTATCTATTAATACAAACTCAATTTGTATTAATAATCCTACCTCATTTTCTGCAAATGTTAGTCAATGTAATATAAACTCAGCAGTAGCGTATAATTGGTCTTTTTCGGGCGCAAATATTGCCAATTCTAGTTTATCAAATCCATCAAATATTATATTTAATACAGCTGGTAACTTCCCACTTTCACTTCAAGTTACAAATGCATGTGGAGCAACAACAGTTAATACTACCGTAACCGTAAATCCCAAGCCAATAATAGTAAAGCAGAATGATCAAAGTGTATGTAATGGATCAACAAACCCTGTATTAAATTTTAGTAGTAACATAACAGGAACAACCTATAGTTGGACGAACAATACGCCAACAATA